>JAPLVQ010000099.1 GCA_026397035.1 Candidatus Iainarchaeum sp. | reverse complement strand
TTCAAAGGTTTTTTTCTTGTATAGTTTGTATTTTCCAAAAGTCATTCCGATTAGTGCGGCGCCGGCATCAGCAAATACTTGTACGCTTAGTGCGGCAAGTACTATTGTTGTGTTTCTTTCTAAAAGTAATTGGGAAACGAGCAGTAATATGAGTGCAGAGATAAAGAACATTACTGCGGCTTTTCCCGGAAAGCTTTTCTCGTTTTCCCTCTCAACTTTTTCAACGATTTTCTTGAAGAAAATGAATTTTTTGCCGTTTTTTATCCAAAAAGAGATTATTGTTCCGATAATTATGCATGCTGCGATTGCCATTGCACTTATTTCTGCTCCCAAGAAATAAATCATTAATAAAATAAGTATTCCAAACGTTATGTGAATTGATTTTCGTTTTAATTCGCGGAAAGGGATTTTGTGAGGCACTTCTTTTTTGTGGATTATTTTTGTGATGTGAGTCATTTTATTTTCACCAAGCATTATTCATCCAAGCATTTTCAGCCATAACTAACCTATAATAAAATCGTTTGCTACTTCTTTTTCACTAGTGCCACGTAATGGCTTTTCTCGAATGGTTCGAGGCTTAATATTTGGAGTATGTCAAATTCTTTTTTGAGTATTTGTAATTCTCCTTCGAGCACGGCTTTTTCATTTCTTGACTGGGAAATACTTTTTGTTTTTATTGAGATTGCTCCTAGTCCGTCTTTTTTTAAGAATTTGGCGTTTTTGATAAAGATTTCAGCTTGGTTGCGCTGGGAGATGTCTTGAAATAGCGCGTCTACTTGTCCCGCAATTTCTGTAATAGTATCTTCATATTCTTTAGTGTTTTGTGCGTCGCTTAGTATTGGGAGAATATTTGCTCTTTCTTCAGCTAGTTTAACGAGTTTGTTCATGGCTATTTCGCTAATGTCTACGCAAAATACTCCTCCTTCGTCGCAAATAATATCAGAAACGTGGCTTACTGTGGTTCCTTCTGCGGAGCCGAGGTATAGTACATTTGCGCCTTTATAAAAAATGTTTTCCTTCAGACCTTTTTTTATTGCGGCGCAGTATTTGGAGCGGTAAGGGTCCCACTCGCGGTATTCAATGCCGTTTTCTTTTACAAGTTCTTCCCCGTAAACTTTCTTTTTAGGTGTACGGTTTTGCGTGTAAATGGACTTCTTATAAAAATAAATCCCTTCAAAGAGCTGTTCCATATATTGGTTAAGGATTATAAGTATTTTAAAGTATTCTTGGGCTTTTTTTTAATTTATTTCAAACAAAATGGGTTTAATATCCCGCGGTTAATATTAATCCATTTTGTAACAGTGAAGAACCCACAGATGCCCCGTGGTCTTGCCAAGGGGTTCTTCACTTCCAGCAGTTTTTTGGGGCTTTTTTTACATTAGTATCTTTTTTCTGAGTGTCTTGGTTTATTGAATCTTCCTTTCCCAAAGCTAGCGCTTTTTGTTCTGCCGTAAGCTTGGCTTGTTCCTTCGTGTTCGCTTTTGTGATAACCTGGCTTTGCGAATTTGTTTTCTCTTGGAGTAAATGTTCTGCTCCCATAAGGATTTTCTCTTCTTGGTCCCCTGTTTTCGCTAAATCCGATTCGTTCTCTTCTTTCTCCGCCAAAATTTCCTCGACTTTTTCTTTCTTCTCCAAATCCCGTGCTGCCTTGGTCAGAAAATCTTTTGCCAGTGAATCTTTTTTTCGCTCCAAATCCGCCTCTTCCGCCGTAAGGTTTTCCAATACCGAATCTTCTTTCTCCGCTGGCTTTTCTTTCGCTGTAACTTCTTCCGCTTCCAAAGCTTTTTTCTCCGCCGCCATAGCGTTTCTCAGGAGTAAAATTTTTTTTCGCTTCAAAGTCTTCTTTTTCACCAAAAGCTTTTCTTTCAATATGCTCGTTTTCTTGTTCTGGAGCACTAAATTGTCGTTCTTGTGGTTTAAATAATTCTCTTCTTGGGGTTACGTCTGGCCCGAATTGGCGGCTTTCTATATTTGGTTTTGGTTGTCTTTTCCATTCGCCTGGTTTGTTTTGTTTAGCAAAATAAGCTTTTCTTTCTTCATGAGTCCATGTCCTAGTTTTTTCAGAATCAAGGGTGGTGTCGGTCCTTTCGGTGTGTTGTTCAATCAGTTCTTGTTCTTTTCTTTCTTGTTTTTGAGTGATTGGTTCATTGAAAATCGCCCCGATTTTTTCTGCAAGTTCTTTCATTACTTTACTTGAAGTATTTTCTCCGCCAAAATAATCCTGTTTTAGTGCGATTGATAATTTTCCGGCTATTATTCGCGCTACTTTTCCTCTTCTAAACCTTGGGAGTTTTTGCATTAGCGGGTGGTTAAATAAGTGTCCGTGTTTTGGGCTTTTAGCATTGTTTCTCATATGCGCAAATAGTGCTTTTTCTGCTCCGAGTACTTGAATAGTTGAAGCGGGCATAAAGCATAGCCTTTTTTTTGAGCCTGCGCTTGCGAGTAGTTTTGCTCCAAGCACTGGGGTGGCTAGTGCAGAGAAATTTGGAAACTCGCTTGTCATTTCTTTTTCAATGAATTCAGTTAAGGCTTTTTTTTCTTCTTCGATTTTACTGGTATTTTGTTCCAGTTCCTCAAAAGCGTTCTTGGCTTCTCCGCTTGGTGTTCTTAATTTCCATTCGCTCGCGTTTTCCATCATTAAGTTATTGATTGAATCAAGGTCCGAGAGTAATCTTACTGCTTTAATAATATGAATTTCTTTTCCAGCGAATTTTTCGTTTATTTGTTCTTTTGTATTATTTGATTTTAACTTTTTTTGTTCTATTATAACTTTTTTTTATCTTGAATTCTTTTAGCAGAACTTTGGTGCTAGTATTTTTGCCAGTTCGCTTATTTTTACTCTTTCTTGTTTTAACGAGTCTCTTTCACGTATTGTTACTGTATTGTCTTTGAGAGTGTCATGGTCTATTGTTATGCAGTAGGGTACTCCTATAGCGTCGAGTCTTGAATATCTTTTTCCTATGCTTCCTGCTTCATCATAATATGTTCGCATTCCTTTGAGTGCAATTAAAACTTCTTTTGCTTTTTCGGGTAAACCATCTTTTTTGAGTAGCGGTAGTACCCCGATTTCGATTGGAGCCATTTTTGCAGGTATTGAGAGTACTGTTCTTTGTGCATCGGCTTCTCTTCTAAAAAATGCTAAATCCAAAAGTGCGTAAAATGGCCTGTCTACACCAAAAGCGATTTCAATAACATCAGGAACAATTGTTTTGCCGTCTTCTGTTCTTACTGTGAGTTCTTGTTTTGAAAATTTTGCGTGCTGGGTCAAGTCATAAGTGGTTCTGTCATGTACTCCGCAGCATTCTGTCCATCCAAAAGAATTTAGTTCTATTTCTAAATCCCACGCATCGTCAGCGTAAAACGCCTTTTCATCAGCGTGGTGCTGTCTAAACCTCATTTTTTCTTTTGGTATCCCTGCAGCCAAAAAAACGTTTTGCGCTAGCACTAATGCCCAGGCATATGCTTGGTTTTTTAAGTAGCCTTTAGTTATTGTGTCGCCTAGCGCAACTATTTCAGGTTCTTTTCCTTTTTTTTGCAATTCTTCCGTCCATAAAGCGAGTGTTTCGTTTTTTGATTCAGTGAACTGGGAGTAGTTTTGTTTTTGCTCTTTACTTATAAATATTTGTGCTTCGGCTTGGGTGAATTCTCTTTGTCTTAAGAGGTGCTGTCTTGGGCTGATTTCGTTTCGAAAAGCTTTTCCTATTTGAAATACTGTGAAAGGCAGTTTGCCCCTGAAAAAGTTTACATAGTGCTTGAAAGGTAAGTATGTTGTGGTTGCGGTTTCCGGCCTATTATAAGCAACAGTGTCTCTTCCTATTATGGTTTTCATCATTAAACTGTGACGGTTTATTTCTAAATTTAATCGTCCTTTACAGGATGGACAGGTAATGTTTTTGCTTTTTATTGTTTCTAAGAGTTGGGGGTCTTTGAGGTGATCCGCGCGTAATTCTGTTTGTTCTTCAATTAGTTTATCGGCTCTAAAGGATGCTTTGCATTTTGAGCATACAATTACAGGGTCATTGAATCCGTCTAAATGTCCGCTCGCTTTCCAGATTATTTCTGGAGTTACTAATGGGAACTCCATTTCATAAAAACCGTTTTCAGTGAATACTTGGCGTATGTTGTTTTCGAGCTTGTTTTTCATCGCTTTTCCCACTAAGCCGTAAGAGTAAAATCCCGCTACTGGTGTATAAAGTTCCGGTTCTGGTCCATAAACAAAGTCTTTTTCAGCAAGGT
>JAPLVQ010000096.1 GCA_026397035.1 Candidatus Iainarchaeum sp. | reverse complement strand
GAATGTTTGGACAACTCTCAAATTTGAGACAAAGCTATACAAAACCACTCGTAATTGTTGAGGGAAATATGGAAGAATTATTCACCCTGCGTAATATACATAGAAATTCCATAATTGGGGCACTCACAAGCATCGCACTAGATTACCAAGTACCGGTACTAAATACCAAAGACCCGAAAGAAACCGCCGAGTACTTATACAATATTGCCAAAAGAGAACAAATTACACGCGACAAAGAAGTCCGCCTACGCATTGGTAGAAAAGGATTGACACTCGCCGAACAACAGCGTTTTATTGTAGAAGGACTCCCACTCATTGGACCCGCACTCGCTAAATCAATGCTTGAGAAATTCGGTTCAATAAAAGAAATCATGAACGCAAGCGAAAAAGAACTGCAGGAAGTCGCAAACCTTGGAAAGAAAAAAGCAAGAATAATAAAAAAAGTACTGGAAGAAAAATATGATGAAGGGAAAAGAGAAGTTTATGATGAAACGGGGAATGAAGCTTCTGAAGAAGAAAGCAAAATCGAAGATGCTGAAATTGTAACTGAGAAATAAGAATAAAATTATTCATAAGTATCTTTCAAAGGCTTTGTATTATGTGTGTCCACACTTTCAATCAAATCAAAAAGCTCCATGGATTTAGGATTATTTTTCCAAGTTAAAAAAGATATTGAAAACGCCCTTCTCCCAGCCCCCATTCTTAATTGACCCGAAGCAATTGCTGTCCTAACAAACTGCTCGGCGCTTGAAATAACCATTCTGGAATGTTTAGCATTATCTGGGGATCTTGTACAGTCAGCATCATTATTCGCATATTTGGGGTCAATCACCCTCTTTTTCCCAAGAAAAAATGTTTTTTTAAAAGGAAGAGAATTTCTGTGAATTACATTATGCGCTTCTGGGTACCCCCACTTTATTTGAACAAAAATTGATCTCTGCCCATAAATTCCAACCACAGGCTCAATCTTAATCTCCCCTGAAAGATGTATCTGTTCTCTTGCAAATGTTGGGTGAGCAATGATACGAAGTTTATGCGGGTTTGGTAAACTTAATAAATAATCCCTACATTCTTGTCTTACTTGCTGCTCTTGCTCGCTAGCAGGCAAATTTTTAGGTAAATGAAAATCTCCCCTAGGCATATACATCCATTCATGCCAATTATGCGTTTTACCAATTTCATCAGTCCTGACAAGCAGCCTGTCTCTCCCAAGAGAATGCGAAAGTCTAAATTGTTTGGGAGAATTATATGCTTTATGCGGCGAAACATACCAATTGCCCTTACTTCCAGCAAATTGAACTATTTTACGCAATTTCTTCAAACCAAAAAGTTTTGTGCGCTGTGTTTTCATAGTAGCTAATTAAACTCCCTCAAATAAAACCTTTTCCAAAGCCCCCAAAACAACATTTAAAAACCTCTCTCTTGAGTTAATCCTGTATACTGGTGAGTTTTAATGGTTCAATGGCACATGAGAGATGATAAGAAACCAAGCGGTGGAAAGAGAGATACTATAAATGCCCGTGATAAGAAACTAGCTTGGAAAGGCGGACTAGAAGCAATGACTAAAACTGATGCTACTATAAAGACTGACAAAGTTGAAACAAAAAAAGGCCTAGGAAACACATTAAAAGTAAGAGCTTTAGAACTAAAACACGCTAATGTTACCAATGGAAAAGGAAAAACAACAAAAGTAGAAATAGTTTCAGTAAAGGATAATAGTGCCAACAGATTATACGGCAGAGCTAATATTTCAACAAAAGGCGCAATAATTAGAGTAAAATTTGACGGTGCGGAAAAACTTGCCCAAGTAACAAGCAGACCCGGACAAAGCGGCGTAGTAAATGCAAAGCTGATTGAATAAAGACAAGCACCGATTTTTTTTTATACTAAGCTTTTATTAAAGAAATTATTAAAAAAGTCTATTTGTAATCCCGTTTGTTTGATTTACAGCCGGATTGATAAAAAAACATCTAATCCAATTTTTTGATAATTAGTTTAATTATAACGCAAAAATCAAATCTTTTGCTTTTAGTGCTTCGACAGGAAGTTCTTTAAAAGTTAAATTAAATTTACTCAATTCATCAAGCAGAACCCATTTGTAATCTTGAATCTCCTCTGGCTGTAGAATAATACTTCCTTTAACATATTTACAAGCAAAACCAACAATGAAGGAATCTCCAATATTTCTCCTTTTTCTAAGTGCCCTCCAAGTATCCCCCAAGTACCTTGCCGATTTTTTAATAAAAGAAGCTCCTGCTTATCATTAAAAATGAACCCTGCGACCCGCACATCAAAAAGATTATATTTATCCATACACACCATTCTAAAAAATCATTTTTTTATTTCTTTAACAAATAATCCGGAATCTTAAATTTCTTAAACTCTTCAAGCAACCCTTTTTTATAAACTATTCTTGAGAAACACTCAGCTTCCATCTTGGCATCATCTAAACCATTATGAGGATTACCTGCTTTTTCTATTTCATTATTTTTCATTCTAACTCTATGATCCTTTAGCCCGCAATACTCAAACAAAGTAGACGAACGCATCGCACTAATACCGTCACTTTCCAAAAACTTTCCATTAATTTCAAAATACTTTACCGCAGCAATAGTGTGCAAATCAAAACATTTATGCTGAAAAGGAACTTTTAATCCATATCTTTGCGCCCTTAGTCTAAGAAAACCAAAATCAAACTGGGGATGATAACAAAGCAAATCCTTTTTTTGGATCTTTGCAGCCCAATCAAAGAAATTTTTTAGTAAAACACGCTGAGGCTGTTTTTTCTCGCTCCTTAACTGGCTTTCAGTTTTACCAATTACTTTAAGCGAAACACTTTCCACTAAATCAAAA
>JAPLVQ010000024.1 GCA_026397035.1 Candidatus Iainarchaeum sp. | reverse complement strand
GCTGTGATTCATCTCCGTGCTAAAGCACGGTAAGGGTTCTCTCGCTCAAGACTCTAAATTAAAGGAATACTCAAAATGCAAGAATCTTCAATCAGAGGGGCAAACACTTTAACCCCAAAAAGAGTAGAATGCAAATTCACTTCTTTAGTAGAAGTAACAGGCGAAAAGAACGCCAAAAGCTTTTTTTCTGCAAAAGAAGCTTTTGCGCTTTCTACTGAAAGGAAACTAAAGCTATCAAAACAATTGAATTTCTCAAGTTCGCTAGCGTCAAACACTTTCCCCACAAAAGAAACACTTACTCCTGTCTTCATTAAAGAAAAGACCAGGGATTGAAGTATTTTCTTATCAAACTGTTCAGGAACAAATACACCTGCTCTCCCCTGCACCCCTAAAGGCATCCCGCCCGCACCGCTATTTGGAGAAAAATAAAAGAAAGCATTTATTTTGAAAGCTATACAAAAAACCTCTTTTTCAGGAGATTTGAGTTTTACTTTTAGAGAAGGAAGCTTTTCTATAAGAGCAGAACCAAGGTATTCTTCCATTTTCTTTGTTGAGAATAAATTTGAAAAACTCTTACCCCTTACCGCAAAAGTCCCGCTTGAAACAATTCCCTCTGAAATTAAAAAACACTTGCTTTGCAAATCCTCAATTGAAGAATATTTTACATCCTCGGCAAGAAACAAAGTATTAATACCAAAACAATATTTCAGCGCCAAAATTACTTTTTGCGGTTCAAAAGAATAAACTACCATCCTCCCCGCAAGCGAAACAATACTTGAATAATCTACTTCAAAATGCTTCAAATAGAGGATTATACTTTTCTTCAAACGTTTAATCATAAAACTCCTGACCGCCGGACCCTTAAGAGAAATCTCGGGCGCAGGCAAAAGAACAACACAATTAGGGGAAAACATAAATAGAACTTATTTAGAAAGTAATTTAAATAACTGTCGAGAAACTAATATCTGAGACTTGTAGATTATCTTTTTTCAAGTACACGGCCAAAAGGAATTAAACGAAAGAAAAATCCGGTGAGAATTAAACTACTGCCAAGAAAAAACTACTTCTTAACATCCAAGAGAGATTTGATTTCCTTTGGAAGTTTTATCAAGTTCGTTTTCCCAAACTTCTCAACTTCAACAACCTGCCTATCTACAAGACGCTGTATGATTCGGTGGCTTTTAAGCTTGCCAATTCCATCAATTCTTGAAATCTCTGCCTGAAGAACTTTACCATCATTCTCAATAATCTTTTGAACAACAAGACGCTCATCCTTTCCACTTTAAAAAAGTTGCAATAACTGTACCGAAATCCTTTTCTTTGCGCTCAAGCCTAGAACTCATTACAAAGAAAACAATAGCTCCAATTACTACTCCTATTAGGATGAACAAGGGACTGATTTCGGCAAGAAACTTGGCATATTGTTCATGCTGGCAAACACCATTAATAGTACACTGCTTGGGCTCAAGATTAGAAAGAATTCCAGGCAAGTAAAATGCAAAAGCTATCGCGCAAATCAGAATTATTACTCCTACAAGCGCATGCTTATTTGAAAAATTAAAATTAATATCCACAACCATCCCGTTCCTTAGTAAAAAAATTGCTTAACAATAAGTAGCAACCGTGCCAAAACGTTTATATCATTATGGTTTCATTAAGGCGAAACCCCAAAAAATACTGAACTTTCAAAAAGAAAGCCAAAAACACTTTTCAAAAAGTGAAACCATGGTTTCAAAAACAATAAAACCACGGTTTCATTAATTGATATATATGGTTTCAGCACCAATAAGTACGGAAAAAAGACCCTAGAAAAGTGTGACGGCGGGAAGAAGCCCGCCAGTCACTCTAAAGGAAAAAAAGGTGAGCAAAAATGGAAAAAGAATTTATTGTAAAAGGAATGCACTGCCCTAGTTGCGTTGCAGTAATCAAAATGAATCTGGAAGAAGTGAAAGGGGTGAAGAGCGTTAAGGGTGATGAAAAAAAAAGAATTGTTAAAGTCAATTATGACAAGAACGTTGCAAAACTTAACGAAATTGTAAAAAGCATTGAGAAAGACGGTTACACGGTTGAGAAATAAGTCACAGTTATAGCAAGTTAGAAAATGGAAGTGAAATTATGAAGAATGAACAAAAAAGCACGGCGCACACAAAAATAAAAATAAACAATATGGTTTGCACTAGCTGCGAAACTCTGATTGAGAAAAGCGTGAGGAAAAAAGATGGAATAGAAAATATAAAAGTAGATTATGTTAACGGATACGCAAAAGTTACATACGACCCAAAAAAAGTCACACTTGAAGGAATAAAAGAAAAAATTAAAGAAGCAGGCTACCCCGTGGAAGAACCAGAAGAGGAGCAAAAAAACGGAAATAAAAAGACCAAGTACTTTGCGTTTGGAATTATTTTACTGATAATCTTAATTATCGCTTACGTTACCCTCTCGCCAATATTATACGAAATGAATATCTCAATCCCACAAATTGATGCCGGGACAAGCGCGATAATAATTTTCTTTGTAGGACTACTAACAGGATTCCATTGTATTGGAATGTGCGGAGGGTTTATTCTAAGCTACACCGCCGAAGTACGGGCAAAGAACCCCAAATCGCTCAATCTTGGAGCACATGTGCAATACGCAGCTGGCAAAACAGTTTCATACACAATAATCGGCGGAATATTCGGAATAATTGGAAGCATATTTGTTTTTAGCCCAACGCTAAGAGCAACAATTGCAGTACTAGCAGGAATATTTTTGATACTATTCGGGCTCAAAATACTAAACGTACCCCCAATATTACGAAGATTAAGCATCCCACAAAGCGCGTTTAATATATTCAAAATAGGGCCATTAAAGAAAAATTCTAACCCTCTCGCAATAGGACTAGCAAACGGGTTATTCATTGCGTGCGGACCATTACAGGCAATGTACATCCTCGCAATGACAACAGGATCATTCATTGGAGGAGCAATGATACTATTTGCATTTGGAATAGGAACACTAATACCATTACTTGGATTCGGAGTATTTGCTTCATTCATCAGCAGAGGAATACAGCACAACATTGTGAAAATCTCAGCACTAATCGTAATAGTAATGGGGCTATTAATGATAAACAATGGAATTGTATTAACAGGAAACAGCGTGACTACCTTTTTTACAACCCCAAACCTTTCAGTAAATAATCAAACAACTGGAAATAATTCTGGAAATGGGGGCTTAACTCAAATAACACAAGCGGGAACACAAGGCGGATTAAGCAATGGACCAGGATACCAAATAATTAATATGGATGTCACTAGCGCAGGGTTTGTTCCAAATACCTTTGTCCTCAAAACAGGAGTTCCTGTAAAATGGATAATTAACGGAAAAGAACTCAACGGATGCAACAGCGGAATAATTGTTCCAGCATATAACTTAGATTTCAAAGTAAAATCAGGAATACAAACCATTGAATTCACCCCAACAAAAGCAGGGACAATAAATTGGAGCTGCTGGATGGGAATGATACAAGCAAATTTCATAGTAAGGGACGATGTTAGTATTGACAGCACGGGAAAAGTTACTACAAGCCCCACTGTACAAGAACAAATCAATACCGCTAGCGCCGCTGCTCCAAAGAAAAGCGGCGGGTGCGGTTGCGGAATGAAAACAGCATGAAGAGTTAATAAACTCAAAACAGCTGTAATTATTGCCAAAAAATACTGTGCAAAATGTTAATTGAATATAAGAGATGAATTTTATGAAAAAAGTAACACTTGCTGTAAGCGGAATGCACTGTGCATCGTGCGCAATAATAATTGACAAAACCCTCGCTAAAAAAGAAGGGGTAAAAGAAACTAATGTAAATTACTCCACCTCCAAAGCAACTATTGAATTTGATGAGAAAAAAATAAAAGAAAACGAACTAATTAATGCGGTGAAAGGCGCAGGATACGGAGCAACACTAATTGACAAAGAAATTAATGCGGAAAAACAAGAGAAAGCACAAAAAGATGAAGTAAATCACATAAGAAACATGTTCTTTTTGAGTTTAGCATTTTCATTGCCCGCATTCATTATTGGAATGGTGCTAATGCCGCTAGGGATTGAATTATCATACACTGCATTTATACTTTTCGCACTCGCAACACCAGTACAATTCATGGTAGGAAAACAATTCTACTTAGGAGCATGGAGCGCGCTAAAAAACAAAGCAGGAAGCATGGATACGCTCATTGCGGTAGGCACAAGCGCTGAATACTTAATGAGCTTGTATAATATTTTGTTCAACCCCACAGCAGGACAATACTTTGAAACAAGTGCAATACTAATAACGCTAGTAGTACTTGGAAAATGGCTTGAGGCAATAGCAAAAAGCCGAACAAGCGACGCAATAAAAAAACTCATGAACCTTGCGCCAAAAACGGCAATTGTCTTGCGAAACGGCAACGAAGTTGAAATACCAGTAGACAGCATTGTTTTGGGAGACATAATCCTAGTAAAACCAGGACAAACAGTTCCAGTAGACGGAATAATTATTGAAGGATACTCTTCAATTGACGAAAGCATGATCACGGGAGAAAGCATGCCAGTAGAGAAAAAATTTGGAAACGAAGTAACTGGCGGAACAATGAACAAACACGGAACGTTTAAATTCAAAGCAACACGAATCGGCGAAAACACCACTCTTGCTCACATAATTAAACTAATTGACGACGCGCAGGGGAGAAAAGCGCCGATACAAAGATACGCTGACACAATCTCAGGATACTTTGTTCCTGCAGTAATATTAATTT
>JAPLVQ010000032.1 GCA_026397035.1 Candidatus Iainarchaeum sp. | reverse complement strand
CACATGAGTTTAGGGGAAAGGATTTTGCGAGTGCCCTTGATGTACTTGAGGAATCAAATTGTTTGGTTCATATTCATGCGGGTTATTGCAAGCTTAATAAAGGCGAGGAAAAAGTTTTTATTCATGGGATGGGCGGGATTCCAGAGAAACATGCTAAAGATGCACTCTTGAAATATTCTCCGTGCCCAGTTCAAAATTATTCAAATATTCTTCTTCTGCACCAGTCTTTTGTAGAATTCTTGCCTTTTGATGATGATTCAATTGCCTCGCTTTCTCTTTCGGATCTTCCCAATGGTTTTGATTTGATTATTGATGGACATTTGCATTGGTCGCAGGAGCAGAATCTCGGCGAGAAAAGGTTTCTTCTTACTGGTTCGGCTATTTTTACTCAGATGAAGCGTCTTGAAGGCGAGCTCCCTAAAGGGGTTTTTCTTTTTGACACAATTACTAAAAAACTTTCTTTACTTCCTTTCGAGAGGCAAAGAAAGCTTTTCTATTCCAAGCTTGATTTTAAAAGTGCAAAGCCCGAGGATATAATTTTTGAAGTGAATAATAAAGTTGATTCTTTTTTGAAGAATTCAAGTTTTGAATTAAAACCTCTTGTGCGGTTAAAAATTGGCGGTTCTCTTGCGAAGGGTTTTACTCAAAGTGATGTTTCGCTTGATTTTTCAAGGTATGAAAATAAAGCCGTTTTTTCTGTTTCAAAAAGTTTTTCAATTGAGGATTTTCAGAAGAAAATTGAGGATTTAAAGGAGAGGCAGGCAGAAAAAAAGAATGTGGTTGATTTAGGTATTGATGTTCTTGAAAAGAATGTAGAAGAAGCGGGTTTAAAAAACTTTGAAACTAGAAGAGTATTCGAGCTCCTTGCCGTGGGTGAGAATGAAAAAGCTGAGGGAGTTTTATTAAATAAAGAGACTTAACATTAAGTGTGGGGAATTCTAAGGAATTAATAAAAATTCAAACAAGGTTATTTTTATGGCAAATCCAAGTGGAAAGGGCGGGTTTAGACCGTTGCCGGCTGAAGCACTTGAAAGGTTAAAGCTCGCCGCACTGGACCCAAAAAATATTACTTATTCGGATATTGCCCGTGCGGCAGGTTTGTTCCGCTCGACTGCAATAAAGCATATTCTTAAGAATAATTTTCGTCCAAGGGGAAATCTAATGAAAGAGAGGGGAGTTAAACAGCCTGTGAAGAATAAACGGGTAATTCAAAGGAAGGAACGTATGAAGGTTTTTGTTCTTAGTCAGGCTGTTGCCGGTAATCCTGTTGGAGTGAATTTTCTTAGGGGGCGGTATGGCGGGACTAAAGCCGCTGCAGGAGAGGTTCTTTTGGAAGTCGAACAGGAACTTTCGGAGTATAATGCTGCACTAAAGCGTCTTTCTACAATTCACAATGCTCAGGGGAAAATAAGAACTATTGGTCCTGCTCCAAAATCAGTTCGCGGGAAAGTTAGAATAATTTCTCACCATTAAGGCAAAAATATTTTATTTTTAATTTTTTCAGGCAAATAGTGTGTTGCAACAAAGTCTAGTCTTTTGTTTGCTAGTGCCTGTTGTTCTATCCTGATTTTTTGGTCAATCGCTTTTTTTAGCTGTTCTTGCCATTCTTTGTTTTGAAACCAAGGGTATGCGAGCATTTCTTTTGCTCTTTTAACGTCCCCTTCCGTCATCTGTTCAGTTACGGCTTCGAGTTTGTATTCTTTAACATCATCAATAGTCATTCCAACGTATTTGGCTTCAGGTACCGACATGAATTCTGAGTGTGCAGCAAGAGCCATCGAGCCTTGTTTTATTACGGAGTAAATATACCATCCATAAGGGTCACCGTCTGTGAATATTATTGTAGGTAAATCCAATTCATTGTGTATTCTGTGTATTAGTCTTCTTGCTCCGCGTGCTGCCTGTCCCCCTGTTCCTATTAAGAGGCACTTATTGTCTTTTGGATATCCTTCTTCAATTAGTCTTTCAAATATCGCTTCGGTTTCTGCAACTAGCAAGTATTCAGCGCTTGTTTCAACAAGGTCAATTTCTTCCGGCTCTACTCTTGACATTATGCTCCAGCCTCCTCTTCCCAGTTTTGACGCGTTGAATTTATCGTTGTGATGCATTCTGTCTAAGAGAGAAATATCCCCGTAAAGGGTTCCTTTAGGATTAGCGTGCAAGTTTAATTTTTCTCTAATTGTATCAACACTGTGTTCAAGATCAACTATTATTGGGTCGCTCTCATCCTGTCCGTCAAAAGTGTTTTCTTTAGTATCTGCCACTGTGTGTTTTAATTCATAATAAATTTCACGAATAGAAGCTGTTTTATTGTGTAGTAAGTACTCCTGGGTTTTTGCCATTATCATGCTTGTTTGCATGAATTTTCGTGCGTGTGCAATATTAAGAAATGTTCTTGAAACTTCTTTTTCCCCGAGTTCCAAATATCCTTTTTTCTCGTCCCAGATTACATTACTTTTTCCTCTTTGCATTGTAGTGAATACTGGATCTTCCAGTTTGTTTATTTGCGAAACCATTGCTTTCGCACTTTCGTTAATTCTGCCGGCTATTTCTTTCGGGCTTACTTTTTCAACAGTTTTTGTTACTTTTTTCTTTTTTTCAGCAGTCATTTTTATTCACCTAAATCAAATTCTCATTCCACTAATCTAAATTAATTATTTTAAATAATATCTCATTTCTTTCATTAATCAAAATTATTCTCTCCATTAAATATTTTCAATACCCGCTTAAACAAATACTTGCTTTTTATTCGTCTTCTTTTTTTCATTTCCCTTTTTCTTTAGTTTCTTTTGCTTTCTCAGCTTTTGGTTTTGTAATAAAACTATTATCATCTTCTTTTAGCACTTTATCCACTCTTGCTTTTTCTTCAGCGTCTTTTGCCTCTTCTAGTTTCAACTTTTGAAGTACTAGTTTTTCCATGTTTTTTCGCATTTCTGACTCATTTGATTTTGTAATTGCGCTGAATGCTTTGCATATTTCAGGAATGTATTTGTAAAACATTTCTCTTTTTTGCTGGTTTTCCGCTTCTCTTCTTTTGTGTGCAATATAAATTCCGGCTTTTCTTCCTGTTTGCATTAGTGCTAAGCGTATTTCTTCCAGCACTTCTTCTTCATCAGCGATTGCTTGTTTTCCAGCTCCTGTGTAAGGGATGTGTACTGAGATAAAGTTAACGAATACTGTTACGGGCGCGGTTTCCGGGTCCTTAATGTCATACCTTTTCCAGTCAATTGTCTGAATAGCTTTTGTTAGTGCACAGTTTCCTGCATCAAATAGTAATGGTACTCTGTTTGCGAATCTCATTATTTCCATTTGTGTTTGTTCTCCCGCTTTTTTTCCCGCGTTTCCCCCGTAAGCTATTGCGATTTCTACTTGGAAAGGGTATCCTCCAGCGTATACAGCTGGTTTTCTTGTGAGTACTGTTAAGAATTCTGGTTGTACTATGCTTTGGAGTGATTTTCTTATCTGGTCTTCCCCGATTGGTCTTAGCGCATCAGTGCTTGGAGCGATAAAATCAATTGCTTTAAATGCTTTAATTATTTCTTCTGATTCTTCCCAATTTAGAGTTTTTGGGTCTTTGTTCATATCAAAGCGTACCCTTTTTTTTACTTCATCAATTCCTTTTGCACCCATTCTGTCAAAATCATTCGATAGGAAAGTGGCTACCGTCCTTCCTTTTGAGGTTTTGCAGTAAGATAAAATGTCATCCACTGTGGTTCCTTTTGGATGGGGTTTAATTTCTTCCGGTCTTTCTGGGTTTTGGTTGTGGCTTCTTTTGAAAATAAATTTTTGTCCCGAAGGGTCTCTAAATGATAATTGCGCGTGCGGGTTTGCTATTGCCGTTCTTCTTAAATATTCTAGAGGCCCTTGGTCAGAGTCTCTATAAAGTGTTCCTTTAAATTTTGCTTGTATTGCTGTTCCTTTGAACTCTTTTTCAAGTTCTTTTAAGTTAGTGATTTTTGGTTCATTCATTTTTGGATCTATTGTTAATTCAAGCGAAATAGCTTTCCCGTTTCCTCTTCCTGTAATTACTTTTGATGCTTTTCCTGTAGTCATTTGGGAGAGCATTGTGCATCCGGCTGCGCCTATTCCTTGTTGTCCTCTGGATTGCATCATTCTGTGAAATTTTGTTCCTGCTAAGAGTTTTCCAAATGCTTTTCCAACATTCTCCTGGCTTATTCCGGGACCGTTATCAGTAACAGTTACTTCATAATATTCTTCTCCAAGCTCATCGATCTTTACATCAATGTTTGGTAATATTCCAGTTTCTTCGCAAGCATCAAGTGAATTGGTTACATATTCATGGACTACCATTGTGAGTGTTCTTACTTTTCCGTATAATCCGAGCATTTGCTTGTTTTTCTTAAAGAATTCGGCTACGGAGTGTTCTTTGAATTGTCCGTCAAGGTTCTTTGCTGCGCTAAGCAGTTCTTCCTCAGTATCTTTTTCTTTAACTTTTTTTTCAGGCAAGGCATTCACCAGGTTTCTTTAAACAAAAACTTGTTTAATAGAATAGAAAAACACGAAAAGGTTTATATTCCCCTCACTCGTTTTTTGGCAAAAAAGCGGTGTTTGGGCGTGCCTTTTTGTATTTAGTTACTTCATTTTTGGCGTGATTTTTCCTTTCTGTTTTAAGACAGGTTATTTTTTATTTTCCTTTCTGCTAGCCACTTAACGACAAAAGCTTACAAGTAAGCTCTGTCTTACTTTTTAAAATGTTTGTTTTCTTAATTTATCTAGTGATTTCTTATGACTGAATTAAGTATTTTGACGGTAAGTGCCAAGGGGCAGATAGTTCTCCCTAAAGCCACTAGGTGCAGGTTGGGGGTTAAAAAAGGAACAAAATTACTTCTGATAGAGACGAAAAACGGGGTAAGTTTAAGAAGGGTTTCAGACGCACTAAAAAATAAGCTGACCCAAGGTCTTGAGACAATGATTGCATCAGAATCATCTTTGGCAAAAGACTGGAATAATAAAGAAGATAGTGCGTGGGATAATGTTTGATCAAAAAGACATAATTTTGCTGCCTTTTCCTTTCACAAATTTATCTGCCTCAAAAACGCGTCCTGCTTTGATAATTTCCAACAGCAAATTTAATTCTATTTCAGATGATGTAATTTGCTGTGTTATTACAAAAGTTCTTGTTGAGGCTGTGTTTGGTGTTCTTATTACTGAAAAAGATGTTTTTGGCGGAAGATTATTTTTCAAAAGTCGAATTAAGCCTTATCGTTTATTTACTGCTGACCGAAACATGATTCAAAAAAAGCTTTGTTCGTTGAGTAATAACAAGTTCGATGAAGTGATTGCCATTTTGAGGGAATTGACTGCAAAAGAGTAAGTTTTGGGATAAATCTTTCAAAGCTCAAATCTTTCTCTTCTTCCGCCGTGGAGGAAATGTTCCATTGTTTCATGTTTTGCGCCTTCTAGCAGCATTTCTACTGCGCTTATTGCGCTTTCTATTTCGTCGGCGAGCCCGATTATTGCGATAGTTTTTCCGTAAACTGATACTAAGCAGTGAGTTTTTTTCTCGATTTCTATTCTTGCGAACCCTTCTTTTCCTATTACTCTTCCTTTCTTGGCTTTCTGGTTTGAGGGATTTTTGCCCGCAAATTCTGCAATATCTACTACTTTTAGCAAGTAATCATCTTTTAGTAGAGTGAATGCTCTTTCCGGTGAGAACCCTCTTCCAATCGCTTTTACAATATCATGAGCCTTAAAATATGATTCTCCTTCTCCGCTAACAATTACTTCTCCACTGGGAGAGTCCACTTCAAGTTTTGTTTTAGTTTTCGCTTGAATCTTTCTCTTTACACTTCCTTTCGGTCCAATTAGTACGCCTACTCGCTCTTCAGGGATTTTTATTATTTCTTCCATACTATGTTCTTGGTTTCATGAATTTTTAAACAGTTGCTTTTGGTTAATCAAGGAATAGTTTTAAGTTTAAGTTTGTTTTATACTCTTACATGAAAAAGTCACATCAAAATTCTTCTCAAAGATTTAATTTACCCGTTAATGGTTCTGTTAATGGTAAATGGTCTGCGTATACAATTGAGGGGAGGACTGGATTTGATCCGTTATTTGCTTCAAAAAAAGGGGTTGTAAGAAGAGTAAAGGCGGACTCTGTTGGTGGCAATGAGGTTGCAAAATCAAGTCGTCAGAGGTTTAATAGAGCCCATTATTTGAATCATATTGGGTTTGCTCCTTTTGTTGAGTCATGGATGGTTGATCATCCGGGTCAAAGGGTTCCGGTAAAACAATTGCTTGGTGAATTTAATGAATTGCTTGCTAGACAGCATAAAAGTAGAATTAGTGCTTTGGGAAATAGACTCAAAAAATTAAAAAGAGCTCCAGTGACTAATGCAAGAAATATTGTTGCTCTTGTTGGTGTTATTGATGAACTCAAACGTTCTCGCGTTTCTCAAATAACTTCTTCAAGGAGCTCAATTACATATCTTTTGTCTAAAATTGATTTGTTTCATGGAACAAAAAAAGGCTCAAGGCTTCCTGGCGGGCCAATTCGTATAAAGAAAAAGGTTGAGTAAAAGTTTTTCTAGGAAAAATCTTTATCTTGAATTCAAGTAGCGCTTTTATCATTTTTCGTTTTTTTTTGCCCATTTTTGTGTATTTTATTACACATTAACTTCGTTATTGTTT
>JAPLVQ010000063.1 GCA_026397035.1 Candidatus Iainarchaeum sp. | reverse complement strand
TGAATCCGAAGTGAATCAATTAAAAACAAACCAAAATGTCAAGAAAATTTACCAAAACCAAATAGTAAAAGCTACTTTAATGGATTCTGTTGGATTAATTAAAGCGGATAAAGTATGGCAATTAAAAGACAGCAATTTGGAAAACGTTACCGGAAAAGGAGTGTCAATTGCGGTTATTGATACAGGAATTGATTATACCCATCCTGATTTAGGGGGAAGTGTTTCACAAGAAAGATCCTTTACAAAATTAAATGACTCTATACTAGATTTGGGTCTTAAGCTAGGCGGTTTAGAGGGCTTTGGGACAAAAGTATATAAAGGGTCTATTTTTTGCCTTTTTTCTTGCATATTATGAGGTAGGCAGGGTAGCCGAGGTATTCTTTTAGTGCGTCTACTTTGGCGCCGGTGCCATAAGGTGTTACTGTTTTTTCTAGAAAGCAAATTACTTCACTGTCATGGAGAGTTAGATTTCCTTTTTTGATTTCTACTTTACGCATATAATAATATGTATTAATACATATTATTATAAATAGGTTGGTTGTTAGTATTTTATGCGTTTGATGAATAAGCATTTGCAGAAAACTCTTGACGAGTTAGATTTTTTGAAAAAGTTGTATAAGAAAGAGTTTGCTGTTGAAAAACCTGGTTTTGATAAAGAATATGACAAACGTTTGAGAACTCTCAAACGAGATTTGTTTGAAAAAATTAATGTTGATGTGGATAAAGCAGCAGCTTTAATTGAAATTAAACAACTCATTGGTAGACCAATGAAAGACAGAATATTGTTAACCAAATTGCATTTGATTCAACAAATTCTAGATTTAACGAATCGGGACATGGAATCTTTTTCATTAATGTTTGCATTAACAGGCAATGAAACATTCAGTTACAAAACAATTGAACGAGCATACGAAGATCAACTCGTAGGAATGATATTGCACAACTTGTACATCTTGAGTTGCGGTACTCCGCGAGAGATTGATGCATCTTCGGACGGAACAGGATATTCTCTTACAATTACAAAACATTACCGAACAGACAAAGAAGAAAATAAAGAACATTGGGAAGAAGTTGAACGAAAAGAATACATCATCACATCAACAATCGTTGATTTGAAAACAAAACTCTATGTGAGTTTTACAACAGGCTTTCAATCCGAAATGAAATTATTTGAACAAGCAAAATGCTGGTTGGAAAAAAGAGGATTCACACTCAACTCACTAACAATCGACAAATATTATTCCAATCAAAAAACAATCGAAGGATTCAACAAAAACACAACAATATATTTTCTTCCAAAAAAGAATGCAACAATTCGGGGATGCAAAAAATGGAAACAATCAATCCAAAAATTCACAACCGACACAATGAATTATCTCAAACATTTTTATAAAAGAGAAACCAGCGAATATTGCCACTCCGCAGACAAACGACGTTTTGGCGTAATACGCCAAAAAAAGAAATGCAGAATTATTACAGCAATGGAAACCAGAATGACATTGCATAACTACATTGCAACAATTTTGCAACCCACTTAAAAAGGAGTTTTGTCCCAGAGTCATGGCTTCAAATACTTTTTTATATAAAATCTGACTTATTTGTGTATGGGTTCATTAAATGAAACAAGAATAACCCGCAGAATACGAAAACAAACTCGCAAGGAGCCCCGTAGCGCCGAGCATTTTGAAAGAATGTATTTGTTGCTTAAGGAAAGGAATCAAAAATTACGTGGTGGAGCAGTAGCTTTTAGTAGAGGTGTTGCAATAACTCAAGCCAAAGAAATCATGGCGTTTGTTGGGATGAATCGTGGAAGAGGAGTTCATGTTTTCTGCCCACTCAAATTAGGACTTCATGTTGGAGAGTTCCTTAAAGGATTCTTTAAATATGCTGCTCCGGAAGCAAGAGTTACTTTACTTATAACCCCAAAGGCGGATGTAATCGGTTATGATACTGAAGCCGAGAAATCAAAACGCGGGTTTGCTTTGATTGGTGGTGAGGACTGGACAAGCAAGTTAATAAGCAATGTTAGAAATCACTTGCAAAAAAGCGCTAGGTCAACTGATACCAAGCTCGTGTTTTTTGATGACCATGCTTTTGGAAGAACCAGATGGCTTATTGAACAAGCAATAGAAC
>JAPLVQ010000015.1:2188-3304 GCA_026397035.1 Candidatus Iainarchaeum sp. | reverse complement strand
TTTTGTTTATCAATCACACAAACAAACCAATCAAAAAAAGAAATCAAAAACACGCGGAAGTGAGGGGTATTAATTCCGCTACTCCAACGCGAAAAAATCACTTTTTAAACATTATCGGACAACCTCTTTGCGCTGTTTTTTTGTGTTTTTAGTTTAGGTTTTTAAGTATTTTTTGGGCGACTTTTTTTGCTTTTTCTTCTTCTCTTTCTCCTCTTACTAGTAGTTTTCCTGATTGAAAGATTGAGATTGTAGTGGTTTCAATTCGTATCATTAAGAGTATTTTTGTTGTAATCTCTATTTGTGCAATACTAGCCAGCTCCAAAGCAGTTTTTGTTAAATCCAGCTTTACCGTTTTTTTTGGCATAAATTCGTAAGCCATTCTGCTCCTGCAAGGCTTTCCTGTGTAATCAGCTAGTTCCATTTAATCACTTCAAAATAAATCAATTTCACTAAAACTATCTAAATCTTTTCAATGCTTCCTTTGTTTTTAATTACAAGTTTTTTCAATTTGTTTTGGCAGTTCAATTTCTTTCGCTGTGCTCTCAATTCTGGTATTTTTCACTGCTTTTTTTATTAATTCATCCATTTTGCAGTGAATTTCCTGTTTTTCAACGTCAAGCGCTTCGCTTCTTGTTTTTGGGCTCCCGCTTGCGAGTGCGTCGCACATTTCGGGGCCTTTGGAAATATCAAAATACTTTTCTTTTACACTTTTGTCAATGATTTCTTGTTTGTTCATGAATATTAATGGGCGCAAAATTTCAATTTTGGTTGATTGGTGTATTGTATTAAGATTGCTTAATGTTTGTGAGCTTACTTGTCCTAGGCTTTCTCCAGTAGCAAGGAACCTGATATGTTTTTCACTAGCGATTTTCTCAGCTACTCTCATCATGAATCTTTTTATTAAAATAAAATAGTACTCTCTATAACTATTGTCAGCTATTTCCTTAAAGCATTCTCCCGCATTAACTACTAATACTTCTTTTAGCCCAAGCGCCCGTGCAAGTAATAACGACTTCTTTTCAGGAGTATCATCAGTGAATGGTTCTTGAGAGAAATGAATCGCTTCAAGTTCAAATCCCTTCTCCAGTAATACTTTGCCTGCAACCGGGCTGTCAA
>JAPLVQ010000015.1:0-2112 GCA_026397035.1 Candidatus Iainarchaeum sp. | reverse complement strand
TTTTCATAAATAAGTAGTTGTTGGAAAAGTTAATTAATGTGGCTGGGTGTACTTTACTATGCAGTCTTTTAGGGATGCTTTTGAACTTGCTGAATCTGGGAAGCGTGCGCGCCGGCTGGAAAGGAAAAGGGCAGTTAGATTACGGCTTAGGCCTTTTTTGAAGGGCAAGGAAGTTATTGTTGAAAAGCATTCTTTAAAATTACTTAAACGGTTCATTGCTTTCAAGGAGCATCAGGCGCTTAAAAGAAACCCGTTTATTTATGAGTTTGCCCCAAGTGAACGTGCTTCTATACAAAGCGGATTTTTGTGGCTTTTGCGGGGGATGGAGCCGAAAGAAAAGTCAGCTAGGCGCTTTAGTGAAGTGCTCGCTGAAGAAAAGAAGTGTTTCAAAATGAATCGTGCCGAGCTTTTAAAATGGCTTAGATCAAATGATATTACTTCTCCAAAACAGCATAAAATATTTTTTGGTTTGGTAGGGCTATTAATCAATACTATTAGTGGTCCAAAAAAAACAATATTGGGGGACGAGCGGGTAGTATTTGATGCTGTACGTTTTCCGGGCAAAATATTATTTGGGAACATAACTTCGCATGCCGACCTTGGTGCGTACGCCGTGCATGAGCTTGCTCATGAGCGTTATCAATTCGGGGAAACTTTGTGTTATGCTCTTCAAAACTTTTTTCTCTAGAAAAATAAGCATTTAACAGCCAGAGATATTGAACTGAAAATTCACGAAAAAAGGACTTGTCCGCAAGGGTTTATTGAAGGGCTTGGGATTATTCAAGAAGTAATAAATAATCCGAATCCTGATGAAGAATTCTGGAAAAGAATTCGCACTCTGTCTAAAGTGCGTGCGTATAGACTGTAACTCAAAAAGAAAACAAGTTAATTAATTTAAATTCGGATAACTTTTTCTTTAAAAAAGTAGAATAAAAAAGTAGAATGAAAAGGAAGCTTTTTTGCTTCCTCTCCAGTTAATTCTAATTTTCTTCAATCACTTTGCTTTCGTGTCAATTATCTTTTTCTAACGATTTTGATTGCTGTACCATATTTTTGGTATTCAACGCCGTCGCCTGACTTGAGGACTGGTATCTCTGAGTCAGCTGCTGGTTTTGGAGCATCGTATGTTTCGTATGTAATAATATCCATTATTTGGATTATTTCGCCGAGTATTGCGACTACTGTTGCATCTCCTTTTGGTACGATTGGTACTTCTACTTCAGCGTCTGTTCCTTTTAATAATCCCCTTTTTTGTCCTGTGAAAATATTAAATGCGGTTACTCTTACTTTTGCCGCCCCGTGTTTGCCTGGTTTTGACTTTTCTACGCCTCTAACCTGGCATACTTCTCCGTCAATTAGTACTAAGTGACCCGGTTTTAATGAGCCTGCGCCTTCGAATTTCTTTTCGTCAACCATTTTTATTCACCCATTCTTTATCTATTAAGACAAAATGGCGTAATTGGGTTTAAAAATCTCTGCTTTTTTCACTCAAAACTATTGCAGGATGTGATTGTTTTGCCTAGAACTACTTATACAAAGAAAAGAAAAGCGCTTGAGAGGAGAAGGAGTTTGAATCTTATTCATGGTTCGGGCATGGATGCGCCGGCTAAAGGTTTTGTTTCTTCTAGTCCTTTAGCGATGAAAAAAGCAAAGAAGCATTTGTTTAAGCAACTTGGGTTAAGAATGAGGTCGCATGAACCTATTGGGAGCCCCGGGCTTGAAGTAGATGCTACTTTATCTAGGGGTGAAAGTCACACTTGGGCTCCTTGGGTTGTAAAGAAAAAGATGACTGAACAGGAAGTTGGAAAAGCGATTAGCCAAATGCGAAAGTCTGACGTTCAAAGATGGCTTGATCGACCTGAAAACAGGCGTCAAGTGAGAAGACCCGGCACGCCTAGGGAGTAAATTTAAAGAATTCTTTCCGAACTTTTTATTGAGGAAAGGTTATTTTTCTACGGGTGCCGCTTAGGCATTTTATTCTTTTGCGTCAACAATACTGCGCGGTCTAGCGAGACCCGCAGATAAGTTGACGCGCTAATTATTTCTTAAGGTCTGTGTTAATGTTAAGTGTCGCGCGCAGCGCCGCTGGAGCGGCGCTCAAGATCGCGACAG
>JAPLVQ010000133.1 GCA_026397035.1 Candidatus Iainarchaeum sp. | reverse complement strand
GTGAAACTAAATACCCATAAGTGACTCCTTCTATTCCAACGGTTTTTACATTAACTGTGAAATTTATTTTTTCAGGGATACCCGGTTTGTAATAATCAATTCCAACCGCGTCATTACTTAGCTCCATTTGAGGATAGAATACATCTTTTCTTCCCGCAAATGATTTGTTTTTTACAATTCCTTTAAGAGAATTAACTTTTCTTAAATCAAAAATCGCTGTGTTTAATTCAAACTGGCTATTAGGGTCTTTTAGTATTACATCAATTAATTGTACTTGTTTGTAGGATTGTCCTGTTGCGGAAAATATTTGCAATGGATAAACCCCAAGCATTCCTCCTTTTTGTATTACTGTATCAGAACCATCTATTTCAATTGTTTTTCTTGCGCCCGGCGCAAGTGTTATGCTTCTTGCTGATAGACCGCCGTCATAAGTTGTGAATAAATCCGAATAAATTAATACGGTTCGATTTTCAGCACAATTTGAATCCACTATAATAAATCCTTTTTTATCAATATCAAGATCCATCGTTGGATTATCAAGCAGTTTTACGTCTCTGCCATCATTGAGTCTTACTGTAATACACCCGGGTGCTTCTGCAGCCAGATTAAATGGGTTTGTGATTGGAATCACTAATTTTGTAGGATTTGAGTTTAATTCGTCCCATGCTTCAAATATAATGTTGTCTCCAATATGAAAGCTTGTCGCGTCAAGATACCAGAATTCGGTTCCATTCCCGTCAGTCTGATGATTTGAAATAAATGGCATGGATTGTCCTTGTATTGTTGCTTTCCAATAAGCACTTATCGGTTTAGATAATTTTGTAACAGGGTCCATTGATATTGTTCTTATCATTATTATTGGATAATATGAGTTCTCGGTTATCGTATTCTTAATTTCTCCGGCATAAATTTCGATATTCAAGTCCCCCTTGTTCTTTAAATCAAACCTGATCTTTTTATCATTCCCTTCCATTGCTTTAAATTTGTCATTATTTGCGCTAGCATTAGGATCTCTTAGACTTTGATAAATATTAATAAACGAAGTTGCTGCTTGTTTTTGCTGTAGTGTTCCAATTAATTCAGGTGTTGTCTTTAGTGGAGAAAGCTGGACATTTTGAAGTATAACATTTTTATCTTTAACAAAAGCAAGTTTTGTTTTTGCGCTAGAATCAATATTCAATGAAAGTGCTGCAGTCCCTAAATCAGTATCAGTAAGATTATGTGCAATTACTTTCATTTCATAATTATCCCCCATTTGGATTCTGTGTATTGAATCATCAAGCGGTTTCCATCCGCCGCTATTCCAGTTTAAGTATGAAGAGAATAATATTTTCGGGCAGTCATCAAAGCAAATGCTTTCACCCACAGTTAATTCTTTTGAGTATTCAAGGCTTTGTTTTGAATTGTATTTTACCTGCCAGTTTATTTTCTGGCTTCCTTGCGCGTTTACATCCACGCTTACTTCAAGAAGTACCGGAATTACTTTTGGCGAGTATTGCCCGTTAATTAGAATATTTACCTGATTAGCGTCCGCATCAACTGAATCTCCAGTTATTAAAAACCCCTGTTTTTTATTTGTCATTATAAAAGCAGAGCCGTTAATTGATTTTGCCCCTTGTATTAGCATTCCCCTTAGTCCTTCGGTGGTTTCTTGGGAAGCAAAAGCATTGACTACTACTGTCCCCTCATCCCCTGTATTTAAAGTTGAATCATTGCTGGTTAGAATTAAATCGTACAAAAAATAATATCGCTGTCCAGGCATTACTTTTGAAGCAACCGCTTCTTTTGAAACAGTAGGGTCAGAAGTTAATATTTTTCGCAAAACCATTTGTATTTCGTTTGAATTCGGCAAGTCCCCAACATTTCGCAGATATATTTTTCTGTCCTGTTGGTCGCGTTTTATCAAATAAAGCAGGCTTTCATAAGGATAATAATTTTTATCATCAACAAGCACTCTCACCAAAGAGTTTGCTTTTATAATAGAAGTAATTGTGTAATTTTTTGATTGTATCGCATTTATTTTGTTAAAATCATTCCCATTTTTTTGCTGAACCTCATTTATTGAGCTTACTTGAGTACCTGTAGAAAATTCAAATCTTATCGAGCCGGTTCCTGCAACAAGATTCAGAGTTATTTCCTTGTCCTGTCCATTAATAGAAACAAATGTCCCTCCATCATCAAATGCTGTCTTTGAGATTATTTTGTAAGTCCCGTTCATAAGCCCGTGGTAAATTATTTTTCCATTGATATCCGTTGGTCGGGCACTTTCAAGTTCTGGATCGAATCCAGAAAAGAATATTTTTGTCACTGCCCCAAGTATTGGTTTATTCAAGTCGTCATAAATATTTACTGTGAGGGTGGATCCTCCTTGAGTCATTTCAACTATTTGGGCCGAATCAGTTTTTGATTTCTGATCAAGTCCTACAATTCTTGTCATATATCCTTGTGCTTTAATTACTCCGACAAAATTCTTTCCATTTAAATCAGAAATTAACACTGGTCCAAAAACCCCTTCAAGCCCTGAAGTTACTGTTTTGAAAAAATTTGTATCGCCGTCTTTCTGGCAAAATATTCTCATTTCAGACATAGTTACTGGGGGCATATTAACATCAGGATTTGCTGTTATTAGAAATGCTGGATCCAAAAGGGCATTAGTATCAGGAGCTTTTCCAACTAGTTTTATATATATTTGTTTTGTGAGACCAAGATCAATATTGCGGTTTATATCAGCCGGGATTTCTAAAAAATAAATTGTTTTTTCAGTTATCTGATTCCCAATTATCTCAAACGTCCCGGTTTTAACAAATCCTTTTACTTCCGCCGAATAATTATATTCTCCTTCATCAAGTTCCGCACTTACTTCTCCTTCAAGAAGAGTTTTTAGTGTTTGTGATAATCCAAAAGAGTCAGTTATTGTTATTTCAGTTCCTGCTTGTTTCCCATTAGGGCTATCAGCAGTAAATATTACGGTTCCTTTTAAAATTAATCTTTCAAGCATTATCTTTCTGTTTGTATCATTCTCTTCAAGCGTTATTTGTTTATCATTGTATTCAGGCGCTGTCGCACTTAATTTCATTACATCGCATACCCCGTTATAGTCAACAAAATATCCTTCCACAGGCTGTATTTCTGAATCATTAATCCCTGTAATCAGGGTATTAGTGATTTCTGTTCCCTTAATACAGATTAGTTCTAATTTTGCTTTAGATAATATTATTTCTTTTTCATCAACAATTTTAACATTAGCTTTGACAACTTTCATTGTTTGTTTTGCAAGTTTTATTATAACTTTAGAATCTTGAGGTATTTTTATTTCCATGGTATTGACTAAAAATCCTTCTTTACTTACTTCTAGCAAAGCATTTTTCCCGCAAGGCATGAATTTTGCGCTTCCGCTAGAATCAGTCACAAGACTAGTTTCTTTGTCTACACTTTCACAGGTCTGATTTACTGTTATTAGCGCGCCAGAAATAAGATTGTTCTCTACATCAGTAACGGTTATTTTCACGTTTTTTTCAAGCGCACTTCCTGAATAGAAATAGAATCCTGCTCCTGCAACAATTAATATAATTACAAAAATGAATAATAAAAAGCTAGGGACTAGCGAATCTATTCTATCAACTAGCCCTGCAACGGGAATGTAATCGTTTATTCCGTCAATTAAATTATACCATTGATACTCTAGGCTTGAATATAACCCCAAAATTAATCACTTGTTTTGAGTGATTAATGTTTTTTTATTT
>JAPLVQ010000095.1 GCA_026397035.1 Candidatus Iainarchaeum sp. | reverse complement strand
AAAATAGAACACATGCTTGAACCTGAAAAATTTCACTTCCTTGATTACTCTCAAAGAGAACATCTTTGGAGAGATATTATATCACCAAAAATTATTAACGGGCAAAAAACTACCCCCCGCTCAATAGAGGATACAAAAGAAGAAATAATAAAATGGAAAAGTCGCGTACCAAAACTCGCCCAAGGCGAATATTAGCCAGATATTTGTATTCTTAAAAGACGGCTTGACTTAACAAACTTATTTTGGCAAAACCAAATCTCAATACTCGCTAATCATTTTTTGTTTATGCTGTTTAAGCGGTTTCGCATTAAAACCAACACGGTTTAATTTACGGCCGAACTCTTCGCAAAAACCATGATCAGTAAGAACAAGTTTCGGGTTAGATTGTTTTACATACTCAAGCAAGTCATTAAAATCCGAATGATTACTCAAACTAAAAGTCATATCAAAAAAACCTTTCCTCCCCCAGCCTGTTGCAAGCGCAGAAAAAACTTTCCGCTTATCAAAATGCTCAAGCGTCGCAAACAAGTGCCTATCAACTAACTGGGGAGGCATAATCAAAACACTTGAATCCTTCAAATTATGCTCGAGGCACAAATATTTTCCCAAAGCAACTCCATGCTTCTCATAAATCTTGTTCGCCTCAAAAATAGAGTCATGCACCACAGGAATTATTCCCGCCTCATTAGCTATTTTTGTCAGTTCCTGGCTCTTTCCAAGCGAATAACCCGCCAAAAGCACAAGCCCTTTTTTTGAATTCTGACTAACCCAATTAATCATCTCAGAAACAATATCCTCCTGCTTGGGAAAAAGCCCCCTTAAAAAGCAAAGAATCTTGCAAGCGAAAATCAGAAGTAAAAACATGCTCCTTCCCGCCTGAAGAAAACTTTGCCTGAGCAGAACCCAAAATATGCCCGTTTGGGAACAACTCAAACTCAAAATCCTCTCCGCTGATACTTTTCTTCTCGCCAAAATCAACTTTACAGAAATCCGCCATACCAAACCTTTCCTTAACAAGATCAATTGTCGGAGGAGTAGCAAAAAAAATGGATTTCTTTGAAAGCTTTACATGATCAGAATGCGCGTGGGACAAAAAAACATTCTTCTGACGCGGAGAACGATGAGGATCAATACACAAAGAACCAAAAACAAGCCCATTATCTTCCCGAAACATGAACAAAATGAGGAATCAAACAGCTAAATAACTTTCGCTTGAAAATCAAACACTTGCAAATCTTTTTTTAATTACCAAACCCGCTTGAATTTTCACTTAAAAATCAAACACTCCTAATTTTTCCTTAATATCCAAACACCCAAGAATTTTCGCTTAACCTTAAGACGCACTGGCTTTTTCTTAAAAAAGCCGTCCTAAAGCAAATTTATAAATATGCTAATACCCTTATTCTGGCATGCAAGTACAAGAAGAAAAAGTCGAAGCATTGATTCTTGAGATTAATGCGCTTCATGATGCTGTATCGCGCATGAACTGGGCAACGCTGAATCGTGAAGGATTTGTTTTTGAACTAGAGCAAAATACTAAAAGACTCAAAGAAATTTTCTTAAAACTTGGAGAAATCAATCGGGAAACAAAATTACTGCTTGAAAAAAGCACTCCATCGCTTGATATACTCCTTGAGGAAATCACGCGCGAATTAACAATACTTGAAACAAACATCGCGATGAAGAAAAAGAAAAGATTAAGGCAGGAACTTGTAAACGAAACCGAGACTATTGAAGTACCCGCACTTTACTCTTCCCTCCAGCAAAAGTTACTCTCGCTTGCGCTCAAGTGCCGGTACAATATAGACAGAGTTAGAAACTTTTACGCTGCAAGAAAAATGCCTTTCGTTCAAAAAGGCTCTACCGCAAAACACCTGCTTGAAGCGCTCCAACTAAAAGAAGAAGAACTCACCCAAGCAAAACAAAAAAACATTGAGCTGAAAAGAAAAACTTATTTTGGAAACCTAGAAGAAAAAAATATCGTTGAAATAGAGAGCGAACTCCATGAAATGGATAAAAAACTTGATGAAAGCGTTCTTGAAACAAAAAAATCGCTCAAAACGCACTTCGCGCAAATAAACTATGTAGAAGGAAGCTTTATTCATTTAAAGAACAGAGTGGAAGAAATTGAGAGTACACACTCGGCATTTGCAAAAAAATCGCTTGAACTCATTAAAGAACTCAAAAAAGAAAGGGATTACGCAAAAACACTCGCACTGGAAATAGAAAAAGACACTCTTGAAAAAAGAAGCGAATACACTAAACAAATACTTTCAATTGAAGACAAAAAACAACAAATCGAGGAAAGATTAAGCGCGGAAAATGAGAAGACTAATTCCTCGCTCAAAAAAAGCGTTATAGAAAAAGAAGCCGCGCTCAAACAAGCGCACAAAATAATTGAGAGACTTGAGGAAGAGATTAATGCACTGAAGAAAAAATAACCTGACTAAAAAAACTAATAATAAATAATTGAACGATAACAAATAAATGAATCTTTTTAGCAGTAACTAGCAGTTAAGATTATTAATTAATTCTGGATTCGTAACTAACAATCCTGATTTTCAAGCGTAAAAGTCTTTTTCTTTGGGCATAAACGCTCTCTCATTAAACAAAATATTCACAATCATTTCAGTCATCTCATCAACCATAGTTTCTTTTTCAGATTTAAAAACATACTCATCAGTTCCAGAAAAAGGATCCTCCAAAACCCACTTAAGAATCCTGGTCTTTGTGGAAAGCTCAACTTCTACAAGTTTTTCTTTTAAAAAACCCACAAGCGACTCTTCATCAACAAGAGCAAAAACAACTACAAAATCACTATCCACGGCGCACTCAAGCGCAATAGCCGGGATATCTTCCGCAAAATGAGCAAAACGCTCTCCAAGCTCAAGACCAGAAATCCTCTTCAAAAGCGCTTTACCAAGCGCAGGAGTCACATTAACCGAATTATCCTTAAGCGAAACAATTGAAATTTTCATAAAATAACAAAAGAGTGAAAGGTAATTTAATCCTTTACCCTAAAATTCGCAAGGAGAAAAACGGGTTAATCCGGGCAAAAAAACGATTTTTCCTACCCAAATCTTTATAAAAAAGAAGCTCCTAATAAATGGAGTGAATTACCATGTTTAGCGGTGAAAATGATGAGCCAAATTATAATCCCGGCGGAGGACCGACAGGCGGGGGGCAAAAACCCCGCGGAATATTTCCTGACGATTTGAAAATGCCGCAAATGCCAAGCATTCCACGCGATATTAATATTTCAGTAAGCCCTGAAATAAAAAGCGGAGCAAAAAAATTAATTACAATCATTGTGGTAATAGTAATAATAGCGATTATTGGAATAGCCGGTTATAGCTATTTTTCCGCACAAAAAGAAGTTACTATCCTAATAAAAACAACCGACGGAGCGAGCGTGAACGCAGCACTCACTCTAAGAGGAGTAGAATCACAAACACTTGCAGTACTTACCCCGACAGGAACCTCAAGCAGATTTAGCGCAAAATTATGGGCAGGAAATTATTTGGCAAATATAACAGCCGCAGGATACAAAACAACAAGCGAAACAATTACAGTAGGAGGAGATAATAACGACACATTTACAATCGTTGTTACAAGAGACCTAAAAGCCGAACTCACTAGCGAAATAGACACTAAAGAAATATTTGAAGGCCAAACAGTCCTAGGAAGAGTAAAAGTAGTAAACACTGGAACAGAATTTAATGAAACTGATATAAGCGCAAGTGCGACTACCCCGCTCCAAATTATATTAAACACTGACAAAGAATCCACTATATCAAGAGACGGAAGTGCCTATATTGATTTTAATTTACAAATCAAACCAGGGACGAATGTAAAAACCGAAGGAAAAGCATCAATCACATTCAAAATAAAAGGGACTTCTATCGCAAGCAAAATAGAAGACATCAGAATAATGCCTTCCGTAAAAACACAAGATATAACACTAACAGCATCCCTTACAAACACAACACTAGTTGCCGGAGAGGAAAAATCATTTGCAATAAAAATACAAAACCAAAACAAAACAATCCCGCTCCAAGAAATTAAAGTAGAAGTAGTTCCGGACCCGGATTTTGACGGCAACCTAAACTGGTTTCGATTCAGCAGTCCAAACCAAAATGAATTATACTCTACAACAATAGCCTCCATTGACCCGACAAAATCTGAAATAGTAACCCTCTACGTAACTCCCCCAGTAAGTTCAAAAAAAGGAGCAGAATTTAAGGGCGTCTTAAAAATATCCTCGCTCTCGATAAACGGAGAAATAACTAAACCAATAAGCTTTGCTGTAGGAACCGACAAGAAAGTACAAATAAACCTTGTAGGCGTTGACAAACCCTTCACAATAAACTGTGTTCAATCCACCGGAATATGCGAAACAAAAACACTCGGAAACAGTGAAGTATACCTTGAAAACAAAGGAAATATTGATGTAGGTCCGATAAAAGTACAAATGGATATGAGTAACCAAAACGTTACCGCAAACTGCCCTTATTATTTATTGAAAGTAAGCACTGAAGAAAGCGAAAATGATACAGTAACGCTATTAATAGAATGAAAAAACAAAAATTTAAAATCATTGCCGCAGGCGGAATTTCTAATAATACGGATTTAGAAAACTTAAATAAAATTGGTTGTTATGGTGC
>JAPLVQ010000147.1 GCA_026397035.1 Candidatus Iainarchaeum sp. | reverse complement strand
CGACATGGCATACACGAGTAGAGAAAACATGGAAGCCGTTGTTAAAGCTGGCGGGTTGCCCTACTTCCTTTTCAAATCAAACTCGAATGGCACAGGCAACGGCATTGTCTGGCATAAAATGTATCAGTACCTACACGACAACCCGCAGGAATACTTGCAACATTATCACAAACGCTCAAATGTTGAAAGCACTTTCTCAATGATACTGCGAAAGTTTGGTACAACGCTCTTAACTCGAAAGTTCACTGCAAACATTAACGAAATTTTGTGCAAAATAATCTGCCATAACCTATGCTGCTTAATAGCCGCTTATTACGAATTAGGGATAGAAAAGAGTTTTTGCACAGAAACCTATGAAAAGCAAAAAGTTTCAATGAAACTCTAAATTTTTAAACAAAGCCTAAAAGACTTTCACAACTTTTCATTACTCAGCTTATTTCCATTTTGGTCTTTATAAATTTCATCACCCACACAATTTTTCAAATATTCCTTTCCTCCACACTTTTTCCGAAATAATCTTTCCAACAATCACAAAGAAACTTATTATTGAAACAATTAGCGCCAAGTATTCCAAACTATTTTTCTCAAATCCGAATTGAACCTTGCCATGGGAATAAATTACCATCATATTTGGGGCGGCACAGTATATTTTGATTTCTTTTCCGTTTACATATGCATGCCAGTTAGGAAAGTAAGAAACTTTTATCAATATAGGAATATCGTTTTGCGAGTCAATGTTTACCGAAAACTTATTTGAATTCAAATTGTTTTTAAAGAAAGTAATTTTCTCATTTCCTTTTGCTTTTTTCCATTTTAGAATTGGTGCCAGTACATTTACTTCGCTATCAAGTGCATTTGCGTTTGCCAAATTCGAATTCGTCTCTAATCCAGCCCCATCATTCATCATTTTTTCCCCCCAATCTGGCTGTATTAGCATTTTATGCCACTCATCAATTGTCGCATTAACAAAATTTGGTTTTGTAATTGGTTCTGCAAGAGGAGTATTCCCTAAATAGTAAGCGTATACTGGAAGAGTCACATAAACAGGTTTTTTGCTGTACCACTCAGCATAATCTGTTATTTTTCTGTCACTAAAAAAGTTTACTTCGCCTATTTGGATTGGTTCACCAAAACTTTGAAGGGATTCAAAAGTGATTATATAACTAGCGCCTAATCTTTTTAGGCGTTTATTAATATCCCACATTCCGTTTGTTACAGGTAAATTCATTTTTTGCCCAATTATAGCATCCGCCCATACTGCTGATTTGTCATGGATTGCTCGTGTTAAGTCCATTATGGAACGTGCGTTTAGCGAGTTTTCAGCAAACAATCCGTTTAGAGAAATTCCCCCTGTTTTTTTGGCAATTTCATAAGCAGGATTATGTGCATTAATCATTTCTGTTGTAGGAAGGTAAATAAAGCGTTGGCTTTCTAGAATTGATGTATTAGAATAAAGCGAAACAGTGCTTGCGGAGAATATTGGCAAAGACATCATTGCAAATACGCCTAATGCCATCCAGCCTATTGATGCAAAAACCAAGTCTTTTGTTTTCGCGTACTTTGTTATTAATAAAAATACTAACACCACAAGAATAAACCCGAGTCTTGTGACATCAAAAGCAGCCCCTATCGCGCCTGCAAGTAAAATAAAACTCAAAAATCCCATAACCAGATATTCCACTTCGTTTATTTTTTTGCTGATAAATCCATTGGCAAGTAAAATCGCAGTAATTCCAATTAAAACTATTGTTTGAATATTATATTCAAGAGGGTTGAAGGCTGAAACGTATTCCAAATGATACAAAAGAAATGGAATAATCCAGAATAACATTAGTGAAAGTGAAGTTATTATCGCGTTTCTAACTGCTTTAAATTTTTCTTTTGTTGGTAAATAAATTGCAATCATGATTGCGCCGATAAATAATTCAAATCCAAAGAAATGCGTCATTGCACAAAATGCGATTAACAGGGCACTCATTACCCATTTCCCTTTTTTAAATTCCCTGTTCATTACGCCAAGCGTGATAAAAAAGAGGGGTATTGCCAGTCCCGCTGGTGAATTTCCTATGGCGAGAGTTCCATAAAGTTTTCCTTCCAATTCATTTCCTCCAAAAAAGCCTGTAGATATTAGCATGAATGCACAGACAAATAGCATGAATAAAACAGCTTTTTCGCGGGGTATTTCAAAGCTTCTTGCAAGAAAGTATACTGCGTAAGGAATAAGCAGTACGCTTATAATTACTAATATCTTGAAAGCCAAAACAAGAGGTATTACTTGGCTAAGTAGTACAACTAAATAGTAAAACATCGGCGGGTAAAAGTAATTTTGGGCAAATCCGCCAAAAGAGTTTGGGTTCCATCCGCTAAAATCAGGAAAAAATTGTGTTTTTAAGTATTCAGCGGAAGCAACGTGTCCGGGAGTATCCCATGAAGTTAGATTATTGAATGCAAGATAAGGCAATAAGAGCCCGATAATTAAACCGTAAATTAAAATAAATGAAATCGCAAGCACAGCAATTTCTTTTTTTTGCGGATTAATTTCAACCCCTAAATTAAATTTAAATCCAAACAACTTCAGTTCATTTTTAGTCTTATCATGAAGTACTTTTTTAGGAATCGGTTTTTTGTGGGTCTTTTCGCGCATACTTATCCCCTTTTCTTAATGTGATCCGAAAGAATCTGGTTAAACAACTCATTTTGTGTAATTGTGTTTTTATCATTGCATTTTGTTGGAAAAGAAAAAGCATTTCTGTCAAAAACTTCGGTAGATTTTTTCATCAGCGGACTTTGAATTTTTATGCATCTAGATATTTCAAAAGAGTTAAAATAAAGCTCTGCATTAGTCACGGTATCGTGATTGCAAAATTCATTATTAAATAAAAACTGATTTGAAACATTTTTATCTTTTTGATATAATTCCAGATATTTGTATAATAATTCAACCCCTTTTTCATCCATGTAATCGATTCGGACAAATACATTCTCATCATTTTCCAAATAGTAATATTTTACCATCACTTGGGGAAATGATGCTATCCAAGCGGCACTAAACGGGGGTGAACCTTTACAAAGTTCCTGTTCATCTTTTTCATACGAAAAATTAGCAAATAAAAGCACCACGACAGCAATTAAAAAAAAAGCTATGAAAAAAAGATATTTCTTACCAGTATGCATAATGATTCAATGGTTTACCAAACACGTTTAAAGCCTTCCTCCTAAAATTTAATTATGAGAAATAATAAACGCAAAAACTTAATTACAAACAAAAACAAGCACAAAATCTATCCATTTCGAAATAACCCTTTTTTTAACAAACTAAAACTTTTAGCTGATTTTCTTGCGCCTTATGCAGTACCCTTTGCTTTTACAATTATTTATCTCCACCTTTTTTTTGTAGTGATACTTCCTTTCTTCAACTATAATAGCCTTTTTAGTGTGGATATGAGCGGGCATTATTTTTCTTCATGGTATATTAAAGAATATTTGTTTCCGCGGGCTTCAGGATGGAATCCTTTTTTCTTTTTCGGTTTTCCCCAGAACCAGTTTTATGAGCCGGCTTTTTCCTATGCTTCAGCACTTCTTTCATTTGTAATGCCTCTTGAATATGCTTTCAAGCTTTTTTTAAGTATTGTTCTTGTTCTTACTCCGCTTGCAGGTTATTACTGCGCCCGTTCCTTTTCTTTTGGGAGTGTCGCTAGCGTGGGTATTATGCTTGGCATTTACGGGGTTTTGCTTACTCCTGACTGGACTATGGGTGGAACAATAATGTCAACCATTAGTACAGGGCTTGTAACGCATGCACTTGGTTTAATGGTTTTTCTTTTTTTCCTTGGAGTTCTAAATAAAGCTTTTTTTGGAAATAAACACATTACTAAAAACAAATACAGACAAATTATTGAAAACAAACATTTTACTAATAAATATGTAATCCTTTCGGGTTTATTATTAGCCCTGCTTATTTTATCCCACCTAATGAGTGCTATTGCAGGAATAATTGCTTTACTCGCGTTTGGCGCGTTTTATTATAAAAGGAATTCTTTTCGCCCCACTTTTTTAATTTTTTTAATTGGAATAGTGCTTTCCGCTTTTTGGCTCATCCCAGCAATTTTAACAACCGGTTTTATTAATTCAATTACTGTTGGAAACCTTAATTCAGTTTTTTATTTATTTCTTTTATTCCTTGGTTTTTTAGCTTATCGTTCTATTTCATTTCGTAACGCTGATTCGGAGCCAATTTGGTGGTTTCTTTTTGCACTTCTAATAATCTTATTCGCTGGCGACTCTTTATTTAACGCGACAATGCATTACTACCGTTTTTCAATATTTATTTTTATTCTTGTCCCAATACTTATTTTTTCTTACACAAAAAAATGGCAGGGAGCTTTTTTTGCCGGTGCGCTTATTTTTTGTGTTTTTTTAATGCTTTCTTCTCCTCATATTCTTGCCGAAGGAGCGCTAAAAAAAACAATCGCCCCTCTTTCAAACGGCATTGATGGGCGAGTCCTTATTCTTTCTCTCCCCTGGCAGCAGACTTCAGAGCATGAGCTTCAACAGGCAATTCCAATGATGAATCAAACTCAAGGTGCGCGGGGACTTTATCAGGAATCCTCGCATAATGCCCAATTAATTTATGACATGGAATATGAGCTTGCGCCTTACGGGACTAGCGGATGGTATGTGGACAAAACTTCCCCCCTTTCTGATAATAAGGACAGCCGTTTTAAGTTTATCAGCGAGCAATTCAAGCTTTTGCATATTACTAATGTTATTGCGACAAGACAAATTGATCCTTCATGGATATTGCAAAGCAAAGTATTGAATATATTTTTCCTTAATGTAGAAACAAATCGCATTGAAAAAAACACTTACTCGCTTTACAAAGCCGCAGACAGTAACCTGATTGATGTTCTTCATTATACTCCAAAAAAGTTTTCGGGCGCAAATTGGGCTGATAATGCAAAAATCTGGTTCTTGTTTAACGCCAATGAAAATAATATCTTTGTTGATTCTGACATTCCACAATACTTGGGTAAGGGAAATGAGACGGTTTCTATTTTAGAAAAAACTCCCACAAATGAGTATATAAAATTCTTTGTTGATTCAAATATTGATGTTCCTATTTTCATAAAGATTTCTTTTTTTCCTAACTGGCATGCTTATGTAAACGGAAAAGAAATCAAAATATACCAAGCAACTCCAAATTTCATGCTTGTTAATACGCATGGAATTGTAGAACTCAAATTTGAAAATACTTTAGCAGAGAATTTAGGATATTTAGTGAGCTTAGCCGGGCTAATTGCAATCATAGGATATGTTTTAATTACTAGAAGAACAAAAAAGTCCAAGAGCAATTAGAATATACGGTGCCAATTAATATCCCAATTAATATTTTCTCTGCTTTCAAACAATAATTTTATTTTTTCGCTTTCTTCAAAGCCCATAATCGTAATTGTTGCCTGGAAGGAGCAGGAATTCGCGGACCAAATACTTTGTTTGGTACTCCTAGAGCATTACGTGCTTCCCACTGTCGTTGAAAATGCGCACCTTTTGCTCTTGCCCATGCTTCCGATGCCGCTGCATGAGGACCTACCCTCAAATTAACTTCTTGCCCTGTTTTTGAAGAAACTAACCGTCCAAGCTGTTCTTCTCTTGCTTTATTACGCTCTGCATGAACTAATGCTGTCTCTCTAACATGCGCTCCCCACGCACGCCTAACCAGTTTATTTGCTTTACCCTTTACATTAGCTTGTCTTCGCACTTTTTGCAATGCTTTTCTTTGATTACTTTTCATCCTTAATCACCATTACAAATATCAAAATTATTTCGAATACCCTACTTGTACAACAAGACAAGCACTGTCAAACTATTTAAACTTTTCTAAAAACTTAGCGGCGCAGAAATTCTATTGAATTTTATCCAAAATTTTATTTATTTTTTATTGCGTTTTATTGAAATAATTCCAATAACAATAGCAATAAGCGCAATTATTGACAATAAATTGTTGTCAGGAACTGATGCAGGTTTATTTCCAAGATTTATTGATAAATAAACTTTTTTTGTGCATACTGTACAGGGAGCTGGAATTGTTATACTAATTAAAATTACTGACTTGTCCTTCAGCCCTAAAATATCATGCTTTGTAATCGAAGAATTTTGTGGGCAGGTATAAGTTGAGTATCTTGCAATTTCTTCATTTGTTTCAACGTAACTTATTACAACCTCTGCAGGAGAACTTGTAATGCACTGTGATTCAATATTAATCTTTGAATCAAATGTTGCCAAAAGATTAATAATTGAGTTAGTATTAACTGGGTTAGCCCCGCAGGTTTGAATTAAAGGACCACTGCATGAATTTCCGCCACATGCCGGCGCAGGATTATTACATGTTCTTGATTGACTTTCATTTAAACATGACGTCCAAGCACTCCATCCCCCGTTTTGAGGAAGAATAGAACAACTTACTTCAGCATAAGAACCGCTCAAAGTACCATTTGTACAAGTTCTTGATTCAGACTGACAACTAGAACCAAACGGAACACTTGCCGTCAAATAAAACGTCGCACTAGACCCATGAGGCACAGTCACTCCACTCTGGGTACAATCCATAGCACTACTATGAGTTGCCGTACACGAGGCTGTAGTTCCCCCATATAATCCATCACAAGTCCAACTTTTGCTGCTCCCCGCCGCAGGAAAAAGTACTGTCGCAGGCGATTGTGTTCCCGCACTACAAAGAGGACCACTAAACGCACTTGCCGTAAATAGATAAGTAGTAGCTCCCGTTCCGCAAGAACCATTAACAGGTGCGCAATCAGTTAACACCATCGAACCGGGAGTCGTTGTTTCACTATACCCATCATAAAAATTCCAAGTTGCAGTATTGCCGGTCACACTAAAGCCGCTTATCGAATCTCCCCAACGCCCATGAATTCCAACAAATCCATTAGAATATTTCCAGTAGGCTCTTTTGGTATTCCCTCCTGAAGGCACAGTGAATGAGCTTATTGAATCTGCCGGTGCCGTTAATGTCAAGGTCTGAGTAATTTGATGATAAGTAGTAAAGTCTCCGTTGATATTGTTGCTGTAATAAGCCGCTGTTTTTAGGTATCCATCGCTGTAATACCAATTTGCATAAACATCATTTAATTTAAATGAAAAAATATGATCACTATAGTCTGAACGTTCAGCTTGGGTAATTTGATTATATGTCCCACTGCCTAAAACAGTGCCGTAATAAGCAGCAGTTCTTAAGATTCCGCTGTAATAACGCCAATAAACCATTGTCCCCGAACAAGTAAAAAATTGAAGAGCATCCCCCCGACTATCATATGCTGTTTGGGTGACCGTAGAGGCGCCACTACCGTTACAAACATATTTAGAACTAATCCCCGAAACCATATCCAAAGTACAAGTATAACTGCCACAGGTAATTGCATTAGCAAACGATGCGAATAAAGTAATAGTCAGCAGCGCAAGCAGGATTATTTTGATTTTTGATGTATAATTCATTTAAATTCCTCACTACATCTCAAAATCATTTCTTGCTGCGAAAGCTTATTGCAGTCCTTTATTTTCAAAAAACAATAATCTTTTGACTCAATTGTATTTAATTGACTGCAGATACTTTCGGATAAACCGTCTATATTTATTCTTAATGAACACTTATCCTGTTCTTCAAGAGCAGGAATTTTTTTGCAGGGTGCATCATCATTTGACGCTGCAGCAATTTTATTAAAACAAACTATTTCTAGGTTCGCATCACTTAAAGTACTGCACAAATCAGGGTTTAGTTCTTCTATCGCAAAATAAGTTTTGCATCTTTCAACACTCTCCTTGTCAGTCAAAGTATCACAATTCGCTGAATTATTGGAATCAATTGCTCTGGCAAATGAGTCTGTTGGAATGCGTTCATTTGGATTTAGCCGTGCATTATTTTGGCTGGGAAATATAATAAAAACCAAAAACAGTATGATCACAACTGCAACAATTGCAACCAAAGAAATAATCAGGGTTATTTGCTTTTTTTTCTCCATCATAACTCCTTTCATATATAACCATTTTTTGTTTATATTTCTTTCGAAATAACTGGCTGGCAATACAAAACTCCTTTTGCACCATAACCAGCACTTGTTTCTTTTAAACAACACTTGATTCTCTTAAACAAAACTTGCCCTTTGCAAACAACACCTGCTTCTTTTGGTAAATTAATCCAAAAACAAACTTATTTTTTGGAAATTTTTGAGCTTTTTAAAGGATTTCACCAAAACCCTTTACTGCAAAAGCGTTAAATACTACTTCTACCTTACCGTAGGAATGGAACTCAACAGATTTGGATTGATTCTTGTTCTAATTCTTATATTTTCTTTATTCGCGCTCGCTGATGAAAATGCTTCTTTGCCCATTTCAGACACTCAGCTCCCACAAAATAATAATCAACTTCAGGATAATTACCAATTGCCTCAATCAAACAATAACCAACAAAACCCACAACCAATCAATAACCAAAACCAACAGTCAAACAACTACCAAACCCAGGACAATTATCAATCACCTCAACAAAATAATAACCAAAACCAGCCGTATAACAATAATCAGCAACAAAATGATACTTCTCAAAATGGGATGATGCAGCCTCAAAATAATTTTGGGATGCCTTCAAGCAGCAGTGCTGATCCAGAGTATGTTGCCCAACAGAAAATGGTTGAAGGAATGACTACCGCGTATAATTGGATTTCACTAAATACAACTCATTTCTCAAATGGTTGCAAAACCGATAAAGATGCTTTAATAACAGAGATTGCGGGTGTTGTACAGAGTTCGCAGGAAGCGTCTAATGTTTGTCAGCGGTTTAGTTTGGAAGTACAGACTTGCAATCCTGAATTGTTTTGCACAACAATGAGTTCTGGACAGCTTCCTTTACCCCCTCAAACAATATCTAATCTTAAAAAACTTGGTTATAATCCGGACACTATGAAAGCAAAAGACTTTACACTGGATCTTATAATCAAGGTCTGTAATGAACAGGCTAGTTCTGATTTAACAAGCAGGACTGAAATGGTTGCCGCTACAAAGAAAAGTATTCAAGATCAGCTTCCAAAATTCAGAACTAGTTGTGAAGCATACAAAAAGAATTCAAATAATGGACCAAATATTCAGTTGCCGACATTTAATTTCCCGACTCAAGAATACGCTCAAGGTACCGGACCAAATCAACAGGGACAGCAGCAAAATCAAAATCCACAACAACAGCGAAACCCAAATCCTCAACAAGGACAACAACCAAATAATCCCTCACAAAATTTCTGTAATGGCTCTGGCCCAGTTTGCCAAGCTGGAGAAGCACCTTTTTGCGAAAACAGTAATTGGGTTTGCAAACAAACAAGCCCTCCGCAAGAACCTTCTCAAGATATCCCTGCTATTGTAACAGAAGTAACTCCTGCATCAGACACAACTACCCAAACAACTACTTCCTCAGCAACAGAAACCACAACGACCACTACCCCCGAAACTACTTCAACAAACCCTGTTGTTCAAACAATGGTAAATATTGTGATGAGTAATCCAGTAACTGGATTTTTTGGAGCAATGTTTGAAGGAACACAAGCAGTTTGTGGTAATGGTATTTGCGAGCCTGATTTTGGAGAGAACCAGAATAATTGTTCAAAAGATTGTATGGCGAATCAAAGTAACCAAGGATCAAATTATGTTGCCCAAAAAGTAGTGTCTGGTCAAACAAATCAATCAAGGGGTCCAGGATCCTCCATGTCTCCCCAGCAGCTCTGTACAATGACTGATAATGAAATAATTGCCGAATTCATGGGTAATATGGAATCCAATTTGACTTTTGAAACACAAAGAAATGCATACAGGTGCAATCAGGAATCAACAAACACTCTTGATCAAATAAACCAGTACTCTTTGCAATCCGCAAAATGCCTGGCTAATGCTGCACTTGACTGCGAAGCAAAAAGACAGGCGGCTGCAACTTGTAATGAAATGAAAGACAGCCCAAAAACTATTGCCACAATGATTGTAAACAATATGTGCTTGAGATTCATTAGTAACGATGTAACAAAAAATAATAAGCTCATGAATTTAGCGGCACAGGTTAAGCGGGCAGACCCTGCACTTGCAAGCCAGTTAAGTGATACTTCAGAAAAGAATCTTGCGGACCAGAAGAATTTAAGCATTGTAAGTTACTTATTCGGGGACGGTAATTACGCGCAAAAACTCAAAGAACGAACTGATAAACTTATAACAGCAAGAGATAAGCTGGCAGCAAAAGGCAGCACTGATGATAAGGATGTTCTTGATATGCTTGATGCACAAATCAATGATTTAAAATCAGAGAGTGATAAATTCTCAAACGCATTTGATTTAACAAGAATAGGGTACATGTTTGGGAGATAAACAAATATATTTAATTTAGATTTTGTATTCTTCGCAGATAAATCCCCATTTAAT
>JAPLVQ010000159.1 GCA_026397035.1 Candidatus Iainarchaeum sp. | reverse complement strand
CTTTGGCAATAGCGCAAAAATCGACTGCCCCAAAGAACACATCGGAAAAAAAGCCTACGTCATAATACTAAAAAAATAGGGCTTTTTTCGCTCAAAAACCAACATTTTATCAATTTATACGCAAAGCCCTTTCATTAATCTAATTATGAGCAAAAGTTCTGACATTGTAACGGCTTGGGAGAATCGGTACCCTGTTGAGTCTAGGTTTAGGCGGGCACTAAAACTAAAACCAGTTCCTTTGGCGACTATAAAAGCGCTTGGAGAACCAATGCATGTCTTGGACGTTACTAGCGAGAATATTCGCAAGGAACAATTAGACAAACTCGAGCTTTTATTAAAAGCCGCTAGGAGTCTATCAAGAACTAACGCACAAATTGCTAAAGGTATCAAAGTAAAATATGTTACAGTAGCAAGAATGGGGAATGGCGCGGTCGGCTTACGGACCATTTTTAGAAATAAGCCACCAAGGCAGAAAAGTAGGGGTTATTGGGCTTTGTTTTGGTTACCCAATCCTGGTTGACAGCATTCAAGGATACAAAGGCAATAAACCAAAAGACTTTTTTATGGCAACAAGGAAAAGCTTTGAAATAGCATTAATTGATTTCTTAATAAAAAAAGTAGGGCACCTTACTAAAGGCAAACCATGGAAAGGACCAAAAATCGGGTTCTCTGCCTACGCACTTGAGAAAATCTCGCCCGCCACAAGAAACAGACTCACAACAAGATACATGAACAAAACTGAAGGAAAAATGATAATCAGACACTGGCTGCCAAAAGAACTACAAGAAGCAAGAATACACGCGCTAGAAACACAACTCTACGAAAGAAAAAGCCCAATTACAGTAAGACCAGCAGTGTTTTTGAGAACCTCAAAAAAGAAACCAACACATATTTAGAAAAATAACAAACGGCAATTCACTCAAGAAAGGTTTTTATAGTTGATTTAATGAAGTATTAATGAGGAGTGGAAACCTTCTCTTAGGCGAAACCACTTCTCTTTTTGTTTTTATTTTAGAAATAAAGCCAGTCCGTTATACAAATTTTTTTCTTTCCTGCTTTAAAAAATTAGGCTTAAAAAAAATCCATCACGCCAATGCAACTTCAAGATTAGTCATTAATTTCTGCCCACGATTTTTAAACTCAGAACGCTCTAAAGGAGTCAAGCATTCAATATGCAGTTCAATAGCTTCTTTGAGATTTGCTATAGCCTCCTCAATTGAATCCCCTTGGGAAGCAACATCTAAATCAGGACACCATGCTGAAAAAGAACCGGCTTCAGGAATTACTACAATTTGAAAATCAAACACTTTCATAATAAATAGAGACCCGCAGCATATATAAACCTTTTGTACCATGTAACATATAACAGTATAACACACAAATAAGTGGTTTGATGAATGAAAATGAAATAGACCCATTAGACAAGCTTTTTGTAAAAAGCGGAACCGTAAATAAAGCTCTCTTAGGGGATATTTTAGTCAAGTATCTAAGAATTGATGAAAAGGGCAATATTTTTCCATTAAGTACGTTCTATTCAGAAACCAATAAAAACAAAATAATTATTGTGTTGCTAGCAAAAAAAGCAACTTCATTAAAGTTAGGGAATGATGAGGCAATAGCTCCAAAAGATCTTTCGAAGTTACTTGATATGCCTGATGGCTCGCTTAGACCAACATTAAGACAATTGGTCGATGAACGTATTGCTGAAGAAAAAGAAAGTTTGTACAATATTTTTCCGCACGCAGTAGAAAGATGTGCGGAAATTCTAAAAAAAGAGATACAAGAAAAGACAACAGAACCTCAAGCAAAAAAGTCTGTTAATGGAAAAATAAGCATGCGAGAGGCAATAATGGAGCTGATTAGTAAGGGGGAATTAGATGAACTAAAAACCGCTGGAGAAATTTACAACTTGGTAAAAACTAGGCGCCCTGGAACAACATATGCTGCATTGTATAAAGTAATCCTTGATTTGCTACAACAACGAAAACTTAACAGAGAACTAAAACAAAGTGCATGGTACTACAAGAGGGCATCCTAATGAAAACCCCTCGTGTTTCCGGAAAAGAAATTTTGAATGCTCTTCTAAAGAACGGTTTTGAAGTGTGCCGGCAAAAAGGAAGCCATATTAATTTATTACGAAAAGCTCCTGAAAAAACTTATCACGTAACAATCCCAATACACGCAGGAAAGGACATCAACCCCTTTGTTTTCAAATCAATTGCCCGACAAGCAGGGCTCACAAGCGAAGAGTTAGCAGAACTGCTTTAAAAAAATAGTCAAAAGCAAAAGCGACCTTTCGCCGCTTTCACTTCATCCAATTAAATCAAGTCGCTTACCAATTCCAACTGCACCAAGCGCTGCATAAACAAGTCCTATGAAAAGTGCGAGAAATATTGCAACTCCTCCAAAAGGAATGTTCAATAGCCACATTCCAATTCCGGCAACGAACAGAACGCCCACTAAACCCGATCCGGTTATACTACCAATCCCCAATTTCTGAGCCATTTTGATTTCACCCCCATTTACTTTTACTTTAACTTTCATATTTAACGTGATAACCAAAGTATTTATATATAAGTATGGTTCTATTCTGCTAGGGGGGTTGGATGGTTTTTGACTTTTTATCCTTAGCAAAGGATTCCAAGCTATTGAATCCGAATGTTTTTTCAGTCATTCGTTTTCAATTGCTGGCAAACTTGACAGCAATGGGTCAGCACGAGGATGTGCCTTACCGAGACCTAAAAGCTGCATTAAATTTTGGGGACGGCGCATTATACACAAATCTTAAATCACTAGAAAAAATGGGGTATGTTATTTCAAAGAAAATAAAATCCGGAAATAAGGAACTCGAAACATACAAAATAACCCAATCAGGGCTTGACGAATGGAAGAATGTTAAAGAATGGTTAAAAAAATTGGTGGTGGACGAATATGGATTTTGAGAAAGCAATCGCTTGCATTAGAGCTGTAGGAATAAAACCAAATTTGGATAATTTTGATAATAAATTAGTAATCCAAAAAACGATTTTCTTATTACAGAAGAAAGGCATAGACTGCGGAGTGCCCTACAATTTTTATGTAAGGGGACCTTATTCACCAGAATTAACAAAAGGAATGTATGAAGAACAAGAGAAACTCAAATCCTTAAAAACAAGCAAAGAACTCTCAAAAAAAGAAGAAAAATCAGCCGAAGAATTCAAAGAAATATTTGAAGAACTTACCCCAGGCATACTCGAAGTAGCCGCAACATATGCTTATTTCGCTTTTGAAAAAAAAGAGCCGGCAATTGAAGCACTAAGAAAAGTCCGAGAAACAAAAGGATTCTATCCTGAAGCGCAAATATCACAAGGTGTATCAAAAGCCAAACAATTCTTATACGAACCCACAAAAAAAGAACTTGACGAAATGAAGAAAGAGTTTAAAATGTGGGAGAACGCAGGCATCAATACAATAAAGTGAATAACCCTGTCATGAATTACACGGCTTCAATTGGTTGGTGAAAAACAATGAAAAAAGGCGAAATTTGGTTTGTTGATTTAGCCGAAGGACAAGGACATGAACAAAAAGGAGTACGCCCCTGCATAATTCTAAGAAAGATTTATGGGGTCGCATGCCTTATCCCGCTTACAAGTAGTGATACCCGCGCAGAAATGGCTTTCACTGAATTCATCCCGCAAACACCTCAAAATGGTTTAACCCAAGACAGCATTGCACTCATCTTTCAAATAACAGCAGCGACAGAAGAAAAACTCAAAAGAAAAATCGGCGAACTCTCGCAAGAACAACTTGAAGCAATAGATAATCAGCTAAAAGAATTCTTTAAAATAAAATAAAAGGTCGCTTTTTAGGCGCCTCTTTCCAAAATCCAAAACTTACTCCTCCCTCCACCTTTCCCCCTTACTTCCCCGCATCCAAGTCCTTCAGCCAGTAATATATTTATAGTCTGTCTCTCATTAATCTAATTATGAGCAAAAGTTCTGACATTGTAACGGCTTGGGAGAATAGGTATCCTGTTGAGTCTAGGTTTAG
>JAPLVQ010000053.1:1658-3670 GCA_026397035.1 Candidatus Iainarchaeum sp. | reverse complement strand
CATCTTCTTTTGGAGCAATTACAGGAGCACCGTATCTTGGAGAAATTATCTGGTCGCGTACGAGCATTAGTTTTAGCGCTTCTGCTTTTCCTTCTTCTGTCTGCGGTACGTGGCAGTTCATTTCGTCCCCATCAAAGTCAGCGTTGTACGGTGGACATACTATTGGGTTTATTCTAAAAACTTTTCCCGGCATTATTCTCGCGTAGTGCGCCATCATTGAGATTCTGTGTAATGACGGCTGCCTGTTAAATAATACTATATCCCCGTCTTGTATGTTTCTTTCAACACGGTATCCAATATCAACTTCTTTTGCAATTTCTTCCCTATTTTCTTCGGTTACTTTTCTTCTTGTCCCGTTTGGTCTTATCACATAAACGGGTTTATCTGATTTTTCAACCATTTTTTTTACTGTTTCAAGATTCCATTCTGTAACAAACTCTGGCACGGTTAATTCTTTTGCTGCTTCTTCAGGAACTCCAAGTTCTGAGATTCCTATGTAAGGATCAGGAACGATTATTGATCTTGCCGCGTGATTTACTCTTTTTCCTGTTAAGTTATACCTAAATCTTCCTTTCTTTCCTTTTAATCTTTGTATAATTGTTCGTAATGGTCTGCCGCTTCTGTGTTTTGCCGGAGGTACTCCTGCAGTGTTGTTATCAAAATATGTTGTTACGTGGTATTGTAGTAAGTCCCACAAGTCTTCAATTATTAGTTGCGGTGCTCCTGCCTCAATATTGTCTTTTAACCTGTTATTGATTCTGATTATATCAACAAGTTTGTGTGTTAAATCATCTTCGGATTTTATTCCTGATTCTAGTGTAATACTTGGTCTTATTGTGATTGGAGGTACTTGCAGTGATGTTAGTATAAACCATTCTGGTCTTATTCTTGTGAGTTCATATCCCAATAGTTTTATTTCCTCTTCGGGAATTTTTTCCACCCATTCTCTTATTTGCGTAGGATAGATTCTTTCTTTATTATAATAAAAATTTGTCGGCTTGTCTAGTTGTGTTTTGAATAATAGTGCATTACAATGAGGACATTTTTTCACACTTTTTCCTTTAAGAATTATTCTTTTAGTGTAATCAACTACTTTTCCACCTGAAGCTTCTTGTAATTTTTTTATTTGCTCGTCATTAATTGTTAAGTGCCCGCATTCTTTGCATGTTGCATTCATCAAAAGCTCTATTCTTCTTCCAAATTCTGAGTGAACTACTGGTCTTTCTAGTTCTAAGTGTCCGAAGTGTCCTGAACAGTTCTTCATTGTTTGTCCGCAAGTTTTGCATTTTATTCCCGGGTTTATTACTCCAAGGTGCGGATCCATTAATCCGCCTTCCATTGGATAACCGTCTTTATCATAAGTTTCGGGTGTTTTGATTTCTATCGAACTCATTTTTCTTACTGTCTCAGGATCAAGGAAATTGAATTCAACGCTTCCGATTTTTTTCATTATCATTCATCATCACCCTAGTTTTATTTTTTTCAAAATCATTTTCTCAAAATTCTTTTCTCAAAATTATTCTCAAAAAACACTCTTTTTGCCTATTGCTTATTATACTTTGTCTACTAAATTTATTTTTGCCAATATTCCGAGCGCTTTTAACTCTTCAAGGAGTAGTTTGAATCCGTAAGACATTTCTACAGGATATACGGCTGTAGTTTTGCACATTGGGCAGTATCTCTTGTGTCTTATTTCATCGTTTACTGCTATTACTCCGCATTTTTCGCACACGAGTTCTACTGTTTTGTCAGAATCTTCGATTAATTTTTCGTGTAGTAACATTGCTGCTCCGTGTCCTACAAGTGTTTCGCCTTCCATTTCTCCGAATCGCAGTCCACCTTCTTTTTCTTTTCCTTCAGTCGGCTGTCTCGTTAGTACTTGTACTGGTCCGCGTGCTCTTGCTTGGAGTTTGTGTGTTACTACATGGTATAACTTTTGTGTTGCTATTATTCCTGTAAATATTTCTCCTTCAATTCTTTTTCCGGTTATTCCATCATAGAATACTTCCATT
>JAPLVQ010000053.1:0-1517 GCA_026397035.1 Candidatus Iainarchaeum sp. | reverse complement strand
GAGTGAGGATTGATTATCAAATCCGGTTTTACTCCATCGATTGTAAAAGGCATATCTTCTTCAGGAACAATCATTGCAACTACTCCTTTTTGTCCGTGTCTTGAAGCGATTTTGTCTCCAACTGAAGCAATAAGCGGTGTGCGGATTTTTACTTTTACTAGTCTGCTTCCGTCCTCGGCTTCTGTCATCATTATTGTATCAACGTAACCGGGTTTCCCTTTTCTTACAGTCATTGAAGCGTCTCTTCTTTTTTCTTCATCAACACCAAATTCTGTCATTTCTTCAAAAAATCTTGGTGGAGATGTTTTTCCAATAATTGCCTCGTCTTCCACAACGTATTGTTCAAGTTGTATTATCCCGTCAGGACCTAATTTTTTATAATTTTGTTCTTCAACAAATCCAATTTTTTCTTCTGTTGGTATTTCAAATTTATCTCTTTGTCCACCAGGGTATCTTTGTTCTATTGTTTCGTAGTTTCTAAAGTATGCTGCTCTTGCAAGTCCTCTATCTATTGCTCCTTGGTTTAGAATTATTGCATCCATTGTATTGAATCCGTAGTATGGCATTACTGCCATTACAAAGTTTTGGCTTTGTGGTCTTTTGTCTAGTTCAATATAATCCATTGTTTTTGTTTTTACTAAATTTTTTTCTGGATAGTAAAGTAAATAGCTTTCTGTGTCGTGTCTTATTTTATAATTTATAGCTCCAATTCCTATTGCTTGTTTGAACATTTTTGCTCCGTGTAGTGCTTTTCCTGCCATGTTGTGTTGTATGTATGGAACTAGACTTGTGATTACACTTAGTATTGCTGCTCCGTCAAGTTCCATGTGGGTTGTTTCTTTTGTTATTTCGCTTTCGTTTTGTGCTACGAGCGCGTTTTCTTCTTCTTCAGAATCAAGGTATTCTATTACGCCCATTTCTACTAATTGTGCGAATGATAATTTTCCTTCTTTTACTTGTTTTCCTAATTCAGTTGTATAAGCGCTTTTTCCATTTTTAACTACGATTACTGGTCTTTGCAGTCTTCCAGCATCTGTGTTGACATAAATTTCGTTTGTGTCTTTGTGGTGGGATATATTCATTTGTATTTTTTTGAGTTAGTTCTTCAGGATTTTCGTGAAATCCGATTAACCTTCCATTTATGTAAACCTTTGCTATTGTCGCCATTTTTCCTCACCCACAAATTTTTTTTCTTCAACACTTAAATTTAATTTGGTACATTGACCTTTTGTGCCTTTTTTTGTTTATAATTTCTTTAATTTTACTCCTTGCTTGTGCAAGAATTCTTCAACAGGCGATTCGTTTGCTTCTGTTGTTACTTCTGCCATGAAGCAGAGGTTTTTTACTAGTCCGCACTGTGGTCCGTCTGGTGTTTCTATTGGGTCTAGTCTTCCCCAGTGTGTTCCGTGAACATCACGTGCTTCGTATAATTCTCTTGTTTTGCTTAATTGTGATTTTACTTTTCTTAAGTCTGTTAGTGGAGCTAAGTAATTTACTCTGTCCATGAATTTTGCTAC
>JAPLVQ010000116.1 GCA_026397035.1 Candidatus Iainarchaeum sp. | reverse complement strand
TTGAAGAAACAGCAAAAGCATTAACAGAAATTATGGTAAAAATTGAAACAGTAAAACCAAAAGAAAAAAGAGAATTGTGGGTTAATGGGACAGACGAAGAAGTGCTTTTAGTGGCATTTCTAAATGAATTATTGTTTTTCAAAGACAAAGAACAATTAGTATTCTCAAAATTCAAAGTAACAATTGAAAAAAAAGCCGGGCAAATAAGACTCAAAGCAATGATGTTTGGAGAAAAAATCAATCCGAAAAAACATAAAATATTTACGGACGCAAAAGCCGCAACTTATTCCGAACTAAAAGTGGAAAAAGAAGGAAAAGTGTGGACAGCCCAATGCATTGTTGACGTTTAAGAAAGAATTTTAACTAGGGATTAACTAGGGAGTTAACCATTTTGTAATTCTTTTTGAGGAAAAAATATTGATTGATAGTTTGATAAGTTTGAGTGGCCTTTATGACTGAAATTAATCAAAAAAACACTTTTGAATATGAACTTAATTTAGGAAAAAAAGGGCGAGTGAACCCAAAAATATTTGCTAACAAAGAAATGGTTGATTTACTGAACAAAGAACAGTTAGACAAAAATAATCCAATAAAGCAACTTGAAAATCTTTCAACGCTCCCTGGATTAGTTGGAATCATTGCGTTAAGTGATTTACATATCGGATACGGCTCACCTATTGGAACAACAACAGCATCTGATTTGAAAGAAGGAGTAATAACTTTTGCCAGTACGGGATTTGATATTAATTGCTTAAGCGGGGACTCAAAAATAATGCATGAACTTGGTTATACAAAAAGAATAAGTGCTTTTGAAGAAACTCTTTTTGATGAAAAAGTAAAAATTTTTGACAAAGGACTTAAATCAGCAAAACTTGCTGATTTTCAAAAGTTAAAACCGAAAAAAATGTTAAAAATTACTACTGAAACTGGGCGTGAAATAAAAGCTACTTTGGACCATCCATTTTATACAAAGAAAGGAAAACAATCCCTGTACGAACTTGAGGAAGGAGAAGGGATTTTGGCAAATCCTTTTGTTGGCGTTGAATATGAACTCCCGAGCGAGAAAATATTGCTCGATGAAGCAGAAGTAAAAAGATATTGTAAAAATAAAGTTTCTGAAGGACAAATAATCCCGCAATTTAAAAAAAGGGGGTTGCTTCCACTAACCACAAAAAACCCAAATATTGGATTGCTTTTGAGAATAACTGGTTATCTTCAAGGGGATGGAACACTAACTATGACAAAGAAAGTCAAGCGCGTTTCATTTTATGGGACGAAAGAAGATTTGGAAAAGATAAAGCATGATTTGGATGAAATTGGGATTAGTTCATATTTTTTTTCACGGGAAAGAAAACATAAAATACTCGCTGAATATGGGGAATCAAACTTTAATTATGTTGAACATTCCTTAATAGCTAACTCACTTTTGGCATGCCTGGTATTTAAGGCACTTGGCGCAACTGTTGGGGACAAAACTGAAAATGAAACTTTTTTTCCAGAATGGCTTAAGTTACAACCATTATGGCTGAAGCGTTTGTACCTAGCCGGATTTTTTGGAGCTGAAATGAGTTCGCCCCATGCCGTAAGCGGTGCAAAATATAATCTTGGATCAGCAGTGGTCTCGCAAAATAAAAAAATGCGTTTGCGCGATAACGGAAAAGAATTCCTTAAAGAAATTTCAAATATTCTTAAAGAGTTTGGTGTTGAAAGCATAGTAATAAATGAGCGTGTTGAATACATAAACCAAAATAGCATTATTTCAGTTAGAAATAGACTTCTCATAGGTTCAGTACCTGAAAACTTGATTAGACTTTACTCAAAAATTGGTTTTGAGTATAATGAAAAAAGACGGAAGCTGGCTAATTATGCAATACAATATCTTTTGCTAAAACAGCGGGTTGTTGGCGAAAGAACAGCTGCTGCTAAAGAGGCCATAGTTCTTGCTGCAAATGGGATGGGTGCTAAAAGGATTCATTCTCAATTAGAAACAAAATATGCTTTTGCCAACAAAAGGTTTTACGAAAGGAGTATTTATGAAGGGAGAAGAGGGAGCCCGCGTGTTGCGTTTAACTGGATTGGTTATAATGAATTTATTGAAAAAGAGAACTGTTTTGAAGGATTTGTCTGGGATAAAATTCAAAAAATAGAAGAAATTCCAGCAGAGGAATTTGTTTATGATTTTACTGTTGCTCACGACGAGCATAATTTTATTGCAAATGGCTTTGTTGTTGGTAATTGCGGGGTTCATTCCATAATTGTTCCACTTAGTGCAAAAGAAATTGATTCAAAGAAAAAAGAATTTGCCGAGCAATTATATAAAGACGTTCCTGCGGGTTTGGGAATAAGAGGAAAATTAATTCTTACAAAATCAGAAATGGATAGCGTGCTTGAAGAGGGGGCAGGGTTTGCAGTAAAAAAAGGGTATGGAGAAAAAAAAGATTTAAAATTCATGGAAGAAAACGGGTGCATTAAGGATGCTGATGTAAATGCCGTTTCTGATAAAGCAAAAGAAAGAGCGCTAGACCAAATAGGAACACTTGGAAGCGGAAACCACTATTGTGAAGTGCAAACAGTGGAAAAGGTTTATGACGAAGAAGGGGCAAAAGCTTTTGGACTTACTGAAGAAGGAACTGTAGTGAGCATTCACTGTGGTTCGCGTGCTTTAGGACACCAAATAGGAACGGATTACTTAAGTGTACTTGATGGGGCTGTGAAGAAATATGGACTAAGTATTCCGGAAAGGGATTTAGTGTGCGCCCCTATTCAAAGCGAAGAAGGACAAAAGTATTTTGGAGCAGTAAATGCGGGAAGCAATGCCGCTTTTGCGAATAGATTTGTTATAGGGACACTTGTGAAAAGAAGTATTGCGAAAGTTTTTGGAATAAATGAAAAAAGCGTGAAAACATTTTATGATGTAGGACACAACACAGCAAAAATAGAGACTCACTCATTCAAAACAGAGTCTGGGGAAATAAAAAAACAAAAATTACTCATTCAAAGAAAAGGTTCAACAAGAGGATTTGGACCGGGTTTAAGTGAAGTTACTGTCAAATACCGGGGAATTGGCCAGCCAGTAATAATAGGCGGCTCAATGGGGACAAGTTCGTTTATTCTAAAAGGAACAGAGTATGCAATGAATAATACTTTCGGCTCAACCATTCATGGGGCAGGAAGAAGCATGTCAAGAACCGCAGCGCTAAAAAAATGGACTGGAGAAAAAGTGCTTGAAGAGTTATCAAAAAAAGGAATTATTGTAAAACCCCATTCAACAAAAGGACTTCCTGAAGAAGCGCCGGACGCCTATAAAGACATTAATGCGGTAGTAGATGTAATTCACAAAACAGGAATATCAAAAAAAGTCGCTAAACTAAAACCTGTAATATGCATAAAAGGATAAGTATTAAATACTCCTTTAGCCTAGTCTCTGAAGTGTTGTGATATGGGTTTTGCTTCTGACGTGATTACAAGCGGTTTTTCGGGATTGAAAAATACAAAGGCATTGAAACTAATTTTGCTTTATTTTATAGTAACTGTGATAATTTCATCTTTAACTTTTGGAATACAATACTTTTTCGTGCTCCCAGTGATGACTCAAAGTGCGAGTTCTGTGGAAATAATGGGGGGAGTATTAATTACCATGATAGCCTCTTTTTGTGTTTCATTATTTTCTTTGCTTTTCGGAGTCGCGATTAGTTACTTGTTCTTTTCTCATGCGCTTAACTCAAAGGGAAGAAAAAATGTTCCCTTGAATCTTACTCAGTATGTACTGTATATAGTGCTTTCAATAGCGCAGTGCTTATTTGTTCTGCTTTCTTTGTTTAGGCCTAAATACTTGTTGATTTTGGTTGCAGCAATTATTCTTTTCTTTTTAGGGGTAATAATCAGTGCAGTTGGAGGATTTATTTCAATTATTGGAAGTCTATTGCTTATTATTGGATTAATTTTGGGTTTTGTTTATATTGTGGTGATTTTTTCAAACACAATGCGCCTATTATTTAGTGACCCTATTTTTGTTGAGTCAAAGAAAGGAATAGTTGAATCATTAAAGGCATCATGGGATATGACAAAAGGTCACTGTTGGAAAATGTTTGGAACGCTTATTTTACTAGGGATTATTAGCGGAGTAATATATTTGATAGCTGTAATCCCCCTAATATATTATATGTTACAGCAGATGTTTGCAATTTTTCTTTCAGGGATTGTTTCTGGGGGAAGCGGGGTTGGCGCTAGTTCATTCTCAGCAAATTCAACTGTTTTTTTCTTGTCAATGATTCCTGCTTTTGTAATGCCTTTTTTAATAATGGTCTCAACATTAGTAATCACTGGGATGTATGACATTATTTCGAAAGGAAACAAGGGTGCAAAAATTGTGGTTATTACTGAAAAAAAGATTACTCCAAAAAGGTCGTTTAAGAAGAAAAAATAGTTCTTAGTAAATACTTTTTTTATATCCTAGAGAGGAACTTATATCGGGATACCACAAAAAATTTTTTCAAAAAATAGATTTATATTCTTCAAAAACCTAATTTTGAAATGTTAAATAAAACAAAAAAAGGCATAAAAACAGTGCTAAGGGGGGGGGGAGAATGCATGAAAAAAAGCATTCTTTTGACCTTCACAATCCTACTTATTTTTGGCGCACTTGCCTTTGCCAGTGCAATTACAATTCTTTCTAGTGGCGAAACAACCAAAATATTTACCTTTAACGGCGCAGGAAACCAAACAGGATACTGGAGCCTCCCCCTAAACGCAAACGTTAGTTCAGCCTCAATGAATATCCAAGGTAACGTTAATTTTGACACAAACTATTTTTTTGACGTTAACGGCGCAACAAAATTCAACGCAGGAACAAAATACCACACAGACTACAATAGTTTAGACACAAACGGCTACATCGGCTTAACCCTAGGAAACACAAGCGGAGACTACAACTCCATAATATTTGACGCCAACACAATCGCCGACTGG
>JAPLVQ010000036.1 GCA_026397035.1 Candidatus Iainarchaeum sp. | reverse complement strand
GTTGACGTTTTTTATGTTTTTTTTTTCTTGAAGAGCTTTTGCTAGTTCAACTAAAATAAAGTCATATTCCTTAATAGCTACTGCATTAGCTTTGCTCTCAATAAGACTCTTTTTTGGCAATACACTAACATGATCCCCTACAAGAATAGTGAATGCCTTAGGAACAGCTTTTTTTATTTTATTCAAAATGCTTTTATCATTTTCAAAAGAAGGGGTTACTGTATCAATTGCAATTAATTCTGGTTCAAATTCCTTAATCTTTTTTATTGTTTCGGTAGTTGTAAGGTTTTCTCCGGATGCGTCAAGAAGCATTGTTTCAAAACCTGATTTTTCTAATGCTCCAACTGCATAGGCTAGCCAGATTGGAAAATATACACAACCCCCTTTAGATACTCCTGGGCTGCGTGAAGTTCTTGAAAACTTTTTAATAAATGGCGGACTAAGCAGTAATACTTTCATTTAATCACAAATCCTTATTTAACCACAAATCAAAAGAGGTAATTTGATTATTAAACCTTTGTGGTTCATCATAATCTACGAAGTGATTTTTTGTGCAAGGAGTAAGCATTATTGTAACTTCTTTTAACGAGATTGAAAATCTAAAAGAATCTATTCCAGCTTTTTTATCGCTTAATTATCAAAAAAATTATTTTGAAATCATTGTAATGGATGAATCAACCAGTGCCGATGCGCTTGATTATTTGAAATTATTTAAAGACAAAATAAGACTTTTTCATTTTGATGAAAGAAAAGGGGCTGTTGCTTGCAAAAAGCTCGCTGTTTTTGAATCAAAGTTTCCTTATTTTGCTTTATTCGGTTCAGATTGTGTTCCGGAGAAAAATTGGCTAAAAATAGTAATGAAGAAATTTAATGAAAATAAAAAATACGGTTTTGTTTCAACTTATGACACTACCGGAGGCGCTTGTACTGTTTATTTAAAAAAGGCTGTAAGTGAAGCAGGAGGTTTTACTGATAAATTTAATGAGAAAGGAAGTGGGATGCGTGATGATACCGATCTTGCTTTTAGAATATGGGATGCAGGGTATGAAAGCTTTTTTGGATATATTGCTAAAGTAAGACATGAGCATAAAATAGAGCCGGGTTTTAATAATGCGTTTAAATATGCACGCAGAAGATTAATGCTTCAACGATTTGATCCGTTACTTTATCGTGAACACCCTGTGCGCGCAATTGATTTTTTTGGGATAAAATATGGTTTTTGGATTCCATTTAGTAAAGATTTTAAAAAAGCGACCGGGCAATGGATGAAAAGCGGAAATATGAAACTTTCAAGCCCGACGGGAGTAGTGTTTATGGAAAATAAATCCATTTTTCATACTTTCTTGATTGTTCTTGGAGGGATAGCTTATGCATTTTTTGCAAAATTAGTGAGATTATCTGGGAGTATTAAATATGGTAAATTATTGATTTAGTAGAAAGTATGAAGTTGAATGTATTCGTTTAATCTGAAAGTCTAATTATAATTTTGTGCAAAAAATCTGAAGGATTATTATCTTATTCAAAAATTCTTGACTCATTAAGTATTTTAATTATTCCTTTTGCATGCTCGGTTTTCTTAATTTTTAGTTTGGCTGCTTTTTTTAATGAATCTTCTAATTCTTCGACTGTTGAAACGATTCCTTGTTTACTATTTTTGATGGCTTTGGCAAGTTCAATTTGATGATTGTTTGTGTGTTCTCTGAATTTGGTTAGTCTTGGAATAATAACCATTTTTTTCTCAAATTGCAGGGCTGTTCCAATATTCCCTTCGCCAGCATGTGTAATAAATATGTCACAATCTCTAATTTTTTTGTCAAATTCATGAATTCCCAAAAACTTTTCATGCTTGTAATATTTTGGGGTATAATTAGAGTACCCAGTTTGAGCAAAAACAGAATCTTTGATTATTCCTTTCTTAATAAGTTCATTAACTTTAGTAAGCAGTCTGTTGAATTGCTGTTTATGAGTTCCAACGCTAACAAAAATCATTTTATCACCTAATTCTATTGGTAATTACAGTCTAATCTAGAAAATACTTCCTCCATATTTCCCTTTTGGATAATATTTTTCGAGAGCTTTCCATTGATAAATGAACAAATCCGTTATTGGATAAACAAGTTTTCCAGTAAGACTTGGTTTATAGGGTCTGCAGAAACTCTCAATGTAAATTAGTTTTTTTCTAAATATCTTTGCAAGATAGCATGTTGCAAGGGCTGTATCTGCCCCTGTTGATATTACAATATCCGGATTTTCTCTGATGAAAATTGATAAACTTTGAAAAAAGTTCATCATGGCTTTAATTGGATTTCTTTCCGGGCAGCTTACAAAATATACTTTTTCACTTTTTGACAAATCTATTCCATCAGGACGCTCCATTGTAACAAAATAATGCGGATATTTAGAGTAAAAACTTTTTAATTGAAGCATTTCTTTTAAATGTCCTCCAGTGCTTACCGGAATACAAATTTTTTTCATAAAATTACGCCTGAACCCATATTATATGTCGTTTTTTTAGTAATGATCTACTTTTAGTAGTTAATTAATTTTAGTAATTAACTTGTATTAATAACTACTTTTATAAAAATAAAACTTCCATTTGATTAAGAAGTACAACTAATATTACAATTAAACAAATTACTGCTTGTGTCAAAAGCATTCTTGCCACAACTCTATCTTCTCTTGCCGGAAAAATTGCCATAAAATAATGCGTAAGACTATGTTTTTCTTTAGGGGCAAATAACAGTCCATTCTTTTGGGGTATTCCAAAGGATTCTCCTTGAAATTTTGTTTTTGCTTTTAATATTAATTCAATAAAGAAAAGTGCGATTAATAATACACCTATTTTTTCCATGTCTCCTATAATGCAAATAACTGCAATACTTGCTCCAGTCATTAATGTGAGCCCGTCCCCGCCGAATATTTTTGCTGGAAATTTATTGAAAAACAAGAATGCCACCAATGCGCCGAGTATTGGAATCGCAAAGACAAGCGCACCGATTTTTCCATTCAAAGCGGCTATTATAGCAAGAGTTCCAATTATTAATATTCCAAGCCCTGTCTCAAGACCATTTAATCCCGCAAGCATATTTGTTGCGTTACTTGCTCCAGTAACTCCTATTGGAATTAAAATAAGCGAATAAAGTAAACTAAAACTAATTACCCCAAATGGTAAAATAAATTCGTGCGGTAATAATCCTATTAATGGAAGACTAATCGGACCGTTACTTATTTTTATTGCCATTAAGGGCAGTGCTGCAACAATTGGGAAAAGTGCATGTTGCCATTGTCTTATTCCTTTTTTCCACCCAATAATATCATCAATTACTCCTATGAAAGCAATCATAGAAACAGTGCAAAAACCAGCGAGGAGTACACTCAATTCAATATTCATCAATTTCAAATATTTTATTGCAAAAATTGCCAAGAATAAACCGAAACTAAAGCCTAAAAAAACCAAAACCCCTCCAAGTTCAGCAACTTTTGGTTTTGAATATTTATTCATATCCTTTCCAGTAAGCCCCTGTATATGCATTTTTTTAATGAATCCGGGCGCGATTAAAAAAACAGTAATTAGGGGTATAAGAAATAATAAAACAAAAGTAATTATTTGATACATACAATAAGAGGGGTTTTCCTCTTTTTAAAATTGATTGGTACGTGAATGTGCAACCAACAGTTATGCTAATGTGTAATTTTAGATGGGAATTTATTTAGACATTTTTATAAGTATTATTTGAATTGTTTTTTAGGTTTCTAGTGACCTTATTTTTTAATTTTAAATATGGCAATTCCGCCTTTGTTATAAGCAGTTTCGTAGTACTTGTTTGTTTCGTCGCTGTTCATCCAGATTTTTGCAAGATTTGTATTATTAACTTCTTTGTTTAAAACCAATAATTGGTCATTTGTTCTATAATAATAAACTGGTATTGTTCCGTTTTGGAAATCATCAGGAGTTGATTTCCATTTACTTGAAATTGCGTTCCATTGTGCTCTTGGAATAGAATTTCCTCCGCAAACAATATTAATCGCGCCATTATTATCAACACAATTCATTATATTAATTGGTCCATTATAATACTTTTGTGCGAATTTGGAGTCAACTGAATTTGCCTGGTAATAAGCAAAACTTCCTGCTCCTTCAAACATTGTAGAATCAAGCACTAAATAATCCGAGCCAAATTCTTTAGCTGCTATTGTATATCCATAATTTATGTCTGTAGTAATAATAAAATCGGCGATTTTTTGATTAACTGCCCCAGAATAATTTCTGTTATCTGTTGTTACTTTTCTTTCAGTTAAGAATGAAATAATATGCCCCTGGTCCCACCAATTGAATAACTTTGCGTCCGCAGGGGTATTTGTATTAATCCAATCTATAGCATTTTGCCATTGCGGGTTTTGATCAACGAAAGGAACATAATCAGGGAAGAACCTTGCAGAAGCTCCCACACCGAACAACACTAACAATAATAATGTGCCAATAATTATTTTTGCTTCAATTCCTTTTTCCATGTTAAATTTCTTTAGACCCTCAAGAAGCATATACCCGACTATTGCGGCTGCAGGGGCAATCGCAAGACCGAAAACAAAAGTAAATTTTAATTTATACCATGCCATGAAAAGTGTGAGGAGTATCCAAAAGAAAAATATCAATCCGGTGTGTGAATCTTCCTTTCTAAATATATAAAGACAGATTGGAAATAAAATAATTGCTACCCAAGGGAAGACAATTAAGGAATTGTATTTGGTGCCAAAAAACTGGTTTCCAATACTTTCTTCCCCAACCATTGAGCTGATTGTTGTTCGGTCAATCAAGTCAGGTACTGTAAGGAAAGCAAAAAATAATGCAAAAAGGATAATATAAGACAAGATTATGGCTATAATTAAAATAAGTTTTTTTGAGTCATTCTTCATTTTTGATATAAAGAAAATACATATTCCGGCAACTACAATGCTTAGTATGGTGAGCAGCCAGAATGTTGCTGAAGTGTCAAGCCCTATCCCTATATGTGAGATTGCAACTGAAATTTGAATCATTGAATCCGCTACCCAATTCTCGCCATAAATTGTGCAAAGAATATGGAATACTAAAATGGAAATAAACATTTTCAGAGCAAATGCAAATGATTCTCTTTTAAATATTGGTTCATCACTGTCACTTTCTTTACTTGCAACTACAATTAATCCAATTATTAAGTAAGCGATTATTATTATTGGAATCATTAGGTACATACTCCAGCTCATAGCCATTAAACCAAACATTAATCCACTAAGCGCCGCATTAATCAAAGCCCATTTATCCATTCCTTTAGTTTTTGTTGTCCTTACAAGGAAAATCATTCCAAGAACGAACCAAATAAATCCAAAAGAGTTATCTCCTTGTGCTCCAGCCATTGTTCTATATGCAAAAGCGGGGGTTACTGCTGTTACAAAAGCGGTGATTAATCCAATTTTTCTGCTGTTGAATACTTCTTTTCCAAGGAAATACATTAATATTGCAATTAATGAACCGAAAATTACTGGAAAGAATTGTATTGACCACATTAATAGTTCCTTATTAAATGGCTGACCAAGCGAGACTATTTTGTATAACCCTGCACTTACAACATGATAAAGTGAAACAGGCGGCGAAATTGCGCCTCCTGCAATCTCATAATAAGCAAGAGGGTCAATTTTTGCTACACTGCCAGTCATTACTAATTCTTCTACAACTCTTGCATGATAAAAAGCATCAAATTCAAATAAATAAGTGTATCTTAACAAGTGCCCTCTTATCCCAAAAGCGAGCAAAAAAATCATTATAAGAATAATGATTATTTTCTTGTTGTCAATAATTAATTGCAATACTGATTTATTTGATTTAACTTCTTTAGTCCCGCTATGCCAGGATTTTTCGTTATTCCAAAATTTTAAGTGGGTTTTTTCTTTAGGGTTGTGTTCTTGAGAGAGTTCTTTGTGCTGATGTTCAGCGGAAGTGTGTTCATTCTGCCGGCGTTCTGTGTGGCTGTGATGACTAGAATTTTCATGATCCATATTTGTTGTGTGGTCATGTCCAGCATCGGCATTTTCATTTGGATTAGCATTATTTTCGTTTTCGCTCAAAAAAACCACGCCGACTTTTTTTATAAATACGGGAGGCATTACTTTAAAAACAAAACTTTGATGGCTTAAAATTGTTTACTTTAATGGCAAAAAGAATGAATAAAGGCAAAAGGTATTTTTATATTTGATGGACATTTTTTTTGGTGGAAAAGTATTTAGATTGTTGTTTATTTGAATATTGCTTATTGAGCTGAGTGATTGTAGTTTGGTTTAATGATTTTTAAGCCAAGTGATTGTATTTTGTTTTGATGATTTTTAAGTTGGTTTGAATGAGTTATAATAAATTAATTTTTGGAACTGCTGGAATCCCAATTTCAACAAAAGCGCCCTCTACGGTTGAGGGAATAAAACGGGTTTCTGAGCTTGGCTTAGGTGGAATGGAGCTTGAATTTGTTCATTCAGTAAATGTTTCCGAACAAAAAGCTCCTGAAATCAAAAAAACAGCGCTTGACAAAAATGTTTTACTTACCTGCCATGGTTCTTATTATGTAAATCTCAATGCTGTTGAAGACGAAAAAATTGAGGCTTCAATACAGAGAGTGCTTCTTGCTGCTCGGCGCGCTGAGAGTGCAGGAGCATATTCACTTACATTTCATGCCGGATTTTATCTAAAAGATACTCCTGAAAAGACATTTAGTAGTATTAAAATTCAGCTTGAAAAAATTACTTCAGAACTCAAATCAACCGGAAACAAAATTAATATCAGGCCCGAAACAACCGGCAAAGCAACGCAAT
>JAPLVQ010000001.1 GCA_026397035.1 Candidatus Iainarchaeum sp. | reverse complement strand
GCAAGTCCAGCAATTTTAGGAAATCTTTCCCCAACTTCTTTTGCTACGCATCCTTTTATTTCAGATGCTTTTGGCAGTCCATCTTCATCAACTAATACTACTGCATTATCATCAAATTTTACTCTCATCCCGTTTGGTCTGCGAAATTCTTGCCTTGTTCTCACAATTACTGCCCTTTCAATTTTTCCTTTCATTTTTTTTTCAGCCATTATTTTCACCTATTTTCTCCACTCTTTTGCCCTGTCTTCGGGCTTTTTCAAAACATCATTTCCTTTTACAATAACTTTTTCTCCACCTAGATTAAATTCAAACACACATTCATTTTTTGGAACAATATATTCTTTATCCTCAACAACTTTTTTTCCTATTTCTTTTTCAGCTTTTTTTTCCGCGTGAGTTCCAAGGATTGTGAAAGTGTTTCTTGTTTCATCAACCACTCTCCCATAAATTCCTTCCCTCTGTCCATCACTACTTTTAATCACTTTTACTTCTAGACCGATTATTTCGTGTCCAAAAATATTTTCTTTCGTGATTTCATAATTTTTATCTTTCATCTCCTTTCACTTCATTTTTTCACATATCATTTTTACTAATAAATCCAATTCATTTAATTTATTTCACATATTTCATTTCATTTAATTCATTTCATCAATTATTATTTTCATCCTCTTGTTTCAATCAATTCTTTCTTATAACCTTTCTTAATCAAAAAATCCACCGCTTTATCCCTGTGTTTTCCCTGTAATTCAATTTCATTATCCTTTACTGTTCCGCCGCATGCAAATTTTTGTTTCATTTCTTTTCCAAGATCCTTAATTATTTCCTTTTCTTCAATCCCGCTTATTAAGGTAACAAATTTAGAGAATTTTCTCCTTATTACCTCGACCCTTATCTTTTGTTGTTCTTTTGTTATACTGCTGATATCAAAAAGGTCTTTTGGCAGTCCGCTGATTTTGTCAATTTCTTGCATTTAGTTTCTTGCCTCCTTTTTGTTTACCAATTGTTCTTTAACTTTTTCAGTATTATTTTTCAATTTATTCCCTTTTTTTCCAATAACTCTGTTTTTCATGCTTAGCGCTGTTAGCACTCTTGCTATTTCTCTGCGCAAATTTCTTATCTTTGCGGGTTTTTCACTTCGTGTTCCTGATGCTATTGCGGCCCTTTCCTTTGCGAGATCCTGCTTTAGTTCTATTGCTCTCGTATTGAGCTCTCTCTCATTCATTTTGAATAACTCGCCGTGTTTTTTTGTCATAAATATCACTTTTTACTTTTACTTGTGAACCTCTTTTTTAACTTCTTTTTCAGGAGCTATTTTGTGCTCATGTTCATTCTTTTTTTCAATTTTAACCGCTTCAGTTTTAACTCCATCAATTTTTGGCATTTGCGCTTTCACTTCAATTGAATCTATCTTCATCTCAACTTTGTTCATTTCTTCTTTTGCTTTCCCCGCAAATTCCTTCCCTTTTTCAGTCTTAGTTGTTTCTTCCTTTTCTTTTCCTTCTTTAACAATATCAGCTTGTTTTGTTTCTTCTTGCTTTGGCGCTTGTGCCTGTTCTTTCGCCTCTAATTCAGCTTTTTTCAATCCTAAAAGCACTTTCTTAACATCAACTTTGTCCGGGAAAATTATTTCCGGATGTATTATGCTTAGTCTTATTCCTATTGCCCCCGCTTTTGGATATGCTGCTGCTTTTGCAAAATCAACCCATTTTGTCTGTGCTCCAAGTTTCTTCATATAGCCGTGAGCTATTCTTACTTTCTTTTTTCTTCCGCCTTTTCCGGATAGTTTTCCTTTTACTACAAGTTCTACTCCTTGAGCCCCTGCATCAATAACATCTTTTACAAGTTTATATGCAATACTTCTCCATGAAAATTCTCTTTGTATCATTGATGCCATTCTTTCTGCAAGTATTTTTGCGTTAAGATTCGGGTGTTTGATTTCTTGTATTTCTATTTGAGGATTGTCAATTTTATATTTTTTTGCGATAACATCTGTAAGTAATTTAATAGTTGAACCGCCTTTTCCGATTGCAAGCCCTGGTTTTGCTACGTGTAATACTATTCTTGTTACAAGCGGTGTTTTTATTATTTCAAGGTGAGAAAATCCTGCCCTGTCAAGTTTTTTTGAAAGGTATTCTTCAAGTTCGAGCTTGTTAAAGCTTTTCTGTATGAATGTTCGTTCAATCATTTTTTACACCTTATAAATTTCTTCAAAAATCATTTTATTAACCTTAAACAATCCCTTTTAATTTTCTAAACCAAAATACTCCAAAAATAATCATTTCATTTCCTGTACTATTACTTCAATATTTGTCGCATTTCTTCTTCTTGCTTTTCCAGCAATTCTTCCTTTTGACTGGTAACTGAATCTGTTCATCCCCATATTTGCATAAGCGTGAATTATTAATAATTTTTCAGCGTCAAGTCCTTTAAAGTCTGCGTTTGCTTTTACAAGTTCCAGTAATTTTATGAACCCTCTCGCAACTTTTTCAGGATATCTCCCTGCTTTTTCCCCGTTTAATGCGTTTCCTTTTCTATGAGCCACTTTTTTATGATATCTTTTTAGCGGCAAGTACTCTTCATGATTTTCTATTCTTCTTAGCCATTCAATCACTTGATTTACAGGCTTTGTCTTTACTTGATTGCAAATTTCAGTTGAGTATTTTACCGAGATTGGCGCATTTGTAATCATGGCTCTCGCTGTCTTGCTTGCTTTTCCAACTTCAGCCTGATATTTTATTTGCGCCATCATTTACACCTTTTTTAACTTTTTTTATCCTCTTGCGGTCACTGCAGTAGAACTCTTCGTTGCCCCTATCCCTGCTTTTCCGTGTTGTAATCTTTTTCTTGTTAATGCAAACTCTCCCAAATAATGCCCGAGCATTTTTAGAGTAATGTCAACTGATTCAAATTCTTTTCCTTTGTGTACTGCAAATTTTATTCCAATCATCGCTGGTATTACTACCAAATCTCTTCTGTGTGTTCTTATTGGTTTTGCTCTTGGGTTTTTCTTCAACGCATCGATTTTTTTATAAATTCTTTTATCAAATCCTGTGCTCAATAATGTTCTTCTTGCTCTTGAGGTACATAGTTTAGCAAAATCAATTATACTCATTTCCTGCAACTCTTTTAGAGATTTCCCTCTAAAAGTGATTTGTTTTGATACGTTTTCAGCCATTTTTCACACCCAAAAATTTTAACACTCTTATAAACACAATTTCGCGAAAAAAAGGGGCTTTAAAAAAGCCTCTTTGTTTGTGTTTAGTTTTTCTTTCTCCTTCCAGTTCGGCTGG
>JAPLVQ010000013.1:4451-7778 GCA_026397035.1 Candidatus Iainarchaeum sp. | reverse complement strand
TTTCCTAAAGCAACTATTACTAATAAGATTCGCAAATATTTGGACGTGCATAAAACGATTAAAGGTCCCGTAAAAAGAGGGCTTAATGTTTGGCTTGGGGGTTTAGTTACGAATGTTTCAAAGAAAATGGATTCATTCCCTTATCCGTACATTGATAGGAGTATGTTTAAGGAAGCAATTGAGCCTTACGAAGCGGTCGGCGAGATTGAGCTTGAGAAGGAAAGAATAATCCAGCAAATGGATTCAGTACGCACCGCCTGTGATTTACTTGTAATGGAAATTGAGAGAAAATTCAAATTGTAAGGAACTGAAAGAAAGTTTAAGCTTTAAGAAATCAAAAGAAAGTTTAAACCGTAAAACTAAAAGTTCAAGAGGCGGACGTCTTAAAAATTCGCATTCTCTAAATAATAGCATTAAGTTTTTCCCTAGATTTTTTTGAGACAATGTTATTTGGGTTGTAGAAGAACATGCTTTCTATTTGTCCGATGTTTCTTGTTTGTCCTGGGTTTTTTATAGTGGCTTTCTCAAAGTCAATTATTGTCGGGTAGTATTCAGTCGTTTGAGTTTTTTTATCAAATCTTGCTGAAACTAAAATGTTTTTTCCGCCTTCTAATTGGTTGTGGCTTAAGTTAATCGAGTCAAGTAATATCCCCTGTGCATAAAGGCGTTTTAAGAATCGCCAGAATTCTTCGCGTGTTACTTCTTTGTCAAATCTTTCGTTCAAAATCCAATCAAACAATTTCTCTCCATGAATGTATTCCATTAAAACGTAATTCTCAATATAATTTACTTCCTTAACTTTGGGTCCTACTCCGACGCTATTTGCCCAAGTAAGCATTTTTCCTTCGCGCTCGGCGAGGTCCTTTCTTGGACTTTTCTCTCTTACTTCTTTTAAAATAAATTCATTCTTTTTACCATCTTCATGATTTTCTCTAATTTTATTTGTCCCTCGGGTTTTTACAATCCAGATGTATGAGCTCCACCCTTTGGCGATTTGCCGAATTTTTGAGAATTTCATTAATAACTTATACAAGAGCAGGTTTATATTTTTGAATTACCTGTTATTTAATGTTGTTTTTTGGTGTTTGTTTATGTTTTTTAGTAAGTTTGATAAGTTAGTAGTTTTATTTTTTGTAGTAGTGTTTGCTATTGTTTTTGTTTCTGCTGCAAATGTAGATCCTTCAAGACCTTTTCACTTGTTCACCCAAATTGCGGTAGGTGTTGAGTCGGTGACTGATTCTAATGGGGTTCTTCTTTCTAAGTTTGGGGGAACTGGTGTTGCTGCTTGCGCTGATGGAAATGTTTTGAAGTGGAGCGGTGCTCAGAATAAGTGGGTTTGCGGGGGGACAATACTTTCAACCGGTGGAACCCCCCTACCAACCTGCCAAGACGGAAACATATTAAAATACTTTTCTGGAACGTGGGTCTGCGGAACAGACAACAACGGCGCCCCCCTGCCCCTTACTTGTTTAGATGGAAATGTTTTGAAGTGGAATGCGACACAAAGCAAATGGATATGTGGAACAGATAATAATGGCAACTCTTTGCCAACTTGTTTAGATGGGAATGTTTTGAAATATAATGTGGCGCAGGGGAAGTGGGTTTGTGGGACTGATTTAAACGGGGGGGAAAGTGTTTCTTCTGGGTGTACCCTAATTTTTGAGTCAGATCCGGCTTTTGTTGGGCTTAAAAGAGTTAGTGTTCCGCCTAGTTGCATTAATTCACTGTGCAATCTTGTGGGAGTAAGCAGTAGCGGGTCTGTTAGCATAATCACTTATTATCAAAGTTGGAATAATACGTGGGTGACTAGTAATCCTGATGGGGGAGTTACCGGAATAAATGGAGAAACTACTATGAATGGAATTTTTGGATTTGGTAATGGTGCTCTTTCTGATGATTATTATCCAATTTCAGGGGGGTATGTTGAAACTGATTCGAATTCTTGGACATATAATGATGTCAGCACGACTGCGCGTAATCAGATTTTCTTGTGCAAAGATTAATGATTGAAGTGCATATTTTTTTTCTAATTCATTTCTTTTGATCTATAGCCATTAATGTATTTAATTGAACATCAATCCCTTGATGGCTAGATAGTAAAACACCCCAACAAAGTTCAAAAACATAGGCGTTTTATTATAATTCTTTTTTGTTAAATGCTTTTTACGCGCAAAAACGCCGTCCCGTAACCTTTTTATGCCTTTTTTCACAGTTCTTCTCTATTGTATTAGCTAATTTAAGGCAGGTAGCCTTTTTTTTATTTTTGGTGGTGGGTTTAAATGGCAGAAGCAGAACAACAAAATTCTTTTATGAGTGAGGGAACTAAGCGTACAAGAGGAAGAGACGCGCAGAGAATGAATATTCTTATTGCACGCGCTGTTGCGCAGGCGGTTAAATCTACTCTTGGTCCGAAGGGAATGGATAAAATGATTGTTGATGAACTTGGTGACGTTACTATTTCAAATGATGGTGCGACTATTTTAAGCGAAATGGCTATTGAGCATCCTATTGGAAAAATGATGGTTGATGTTGCAAAGACTCAGGATGCTGAAGTTGGGGATGGTACTACTACTGCAGTAATTCTTGCAGGAACTTTTTTAGAAAAAGCTGAGAAGCTTCTTGATGATTCGATTCATCCTAGTATTATTGTAAATGGATATATGCAGGCGGCGGCTAAGGCTAAACAATTTTATGCTGAGACTGCTGATCCGGTAAAGCCTGATGACAAAAAGACTTTGCGAACAATTGCTTTGACTTCTATTACAGGAAAGTCCTCGGAGTTCGCTGAAGAATTGGCAGATTTAGTGGTTGATGCTGTTGTTGGTGTTGCTGATGAGCATAACGGCAAAATTACTATTGATGAGGATAATATTAAATTAGAAAAAAAGACTGGCGGTTCATTAAAAGATACTCAACTAATTAGTGGTATTGTGATTGACAAGGAGATTGTTCATACAGGAATGCCTAGAAGTATTTCAAATGCTAGAATTGCTTTGCTTGATTTGGCTCTTGAAGTTAAGGAGCCTGAGAGTGATGCAAAGATTGAAATTAATACTCCTGAACAGTTACAGGCATTTATTGATACTGAAGAAAAGCAGCTAAAAGATATGGTTGTGGCAGTAAAGAAAGTTGGGGCTAATGTTGTTATTACTCAAAAGGGAATTGATGATTTAGCACAGCACTTTTTGGCAAAAGAAGGTATTGTTGCTGTAAGAAGAGTAAAGAAATCCGATATGGATGCTCTTGCCCGCGCTACGGGTGCTAGTGTTGTTAATAGTATGAAAGAGCTTTCATCAAAAGATTTGGGTAATGCTGGCAGAGTTTATG
>JAPLVQ010000013.1:0-4442 GCA_026397035.1 Candidatus Iainarchaeum sp. | reverse complement strand
AAAGAAAGTCTCTGGCGATGCGATGGTTTTTGTTGAGGATTGCAAGAACCCAAAGAGTGTTTCAATTTTAATTCGTGGAGGAACCCAGCATATTGTTGATGAATCCGAAAGGGCTCTAGTTGACGCTATTGGTTCGGTTTCTAGTGCGATGGAACTAGGAAAAGTTCTTGTCGGCGCAGGTTCGTGCGAAGCGGAAGTAGCAATGAGGCTTAGGGATTTTGCAAAAACAATTGGTGGTAGAGAACAATTAGCTATTGAGGCTTTTGCTGAAGCGCTTGAAGTTATTCCTAGAACTCTAGCAGAAACTGCTGGAATGGATCCGATTGATGCGCTTGTTAATTTAAGGAGTGCCCATGCCCAAAAAGGCGGGAAGTATGTGGGGGTTAATGTTCACAAGGGAAGAGTTGAGGACATGAAAAACGCTCGCTGTCTTGAGCCACTGCAAGTAAAAACTCAGGCAATTGATTCGGCAAGTGAAGTAGCTGAAATGATTTTAAGAATCGATGACATAATTCTTGGTTCTTCAAAATCAAAAATGCCTTCTGGGCCCCCAGGAATGGGAGGCATGGGTGGCGAAGGAATGGACCTGTAAAGTCCATTTCTTTTTTTATTTTTTTTCTTAGAACTTCATACTTAGTTTTCTGATATGTTTCTAAGAATCTGTTCTATCTTCTCCAGTGCAGTATTTTAAGTAATGGTCTGATGCTTAAGAATCTTTTTTTCTTTAGTTGGGATTTTTCATAAGTAATTTTGACTCCTGTGTTGAGTCTTAGTCGTGGAGGATTTCTATATGCTATTTGAGTGATTTTTAGTTTTCCTGCTTCATCCAGCTTTTTTATTATTCGTGAGCCATTTATCTGATCATTTACTACTGCAATTCCCATTGGATTTAGCGATTTTGCCATTTCAGCATATTCTCCTTGATGAAACCAAATCGTGCTTGCGGGCACTATAATTATATCCGCGGGAATCGGGTTGTTTCTTGCTTTGTAATCTTTGTCTTGAAAGGATTTTGCCTTAACATCAGCACAAATCCTTAATTCAATTATTTTTCCATGAATTTCTACTCTTGGAAATTGGGGTATGATTCTTGCCATCCTTCTCAATCTTTGCGCGGTTGTTGTTTCCTTTAGATTGTTGGCTTTTGAAACAGCCAAATCGAAGTCGGTTAATTGTGTTCCGTTCCTGTACGTTGTCATCTTTGGGTAAACCGCATAAGGCCTCTTTGAAGGATAATTTTTTGGATAAATAAGGTATCCTGAATTAGTGAGTATATGTTTTGCCCCCGTTTCAAAAAGGCTATAAAAAACAAAAACATCTTTTTGGTTTCCTATTATATCGTGCACTTTTTTTGCGACGTACTTTCCAAAGTTTCTTTCAATCGCACTCTCTCCAAAAATACCTTCAGGAAATACAATAAGTTTTGGTCTTGGGGAAGAGAATTCATTTACTTCTGCGGATAATTTTTTTATTAATCCAGAAAGAGTCACTGGGGAGTTGAAAAGCACTACGTCAATCCCTTGCGTGGTCACGAGTGTCGGAGCCTTGTGTTGCATTTTATCAGCCGTATAATCTAACTTTTAATTGCTTAAATAACTTTCTTTGAAGTTGTTATTTAAAATCGAAGTTGCCGAAAATGAATTTTTTTGAAGCCGCTTCAATAACTTCTTCATTTGGTTCGCACACAGTTTTTTATTCTCCATTGTATTAACTATTCTGATGGTTTCAAAAAAATCTGTTAGTCAGGCTTCCAAACTCTTTATTTTTACCGGTCCTTCGGGTTCTGGCAAAACCACGATTGCTGAAAATGTTTTGAAGAAATTTAAGGTGTTTAAACGGGTTGTGACTTATACTACAAGAGCGCCTCGTGAGGGAGAGATGGATGGGGTTGATTATCATTTTGTTTCAAGAAAAGAATTTGAAGAGCTCCTTAAAAAGGATGCTTTTTTGGAGCATGCAGTAGTGTATGAAAATTCTTATGGGTCTCTAGTTTCTGAAGTGAAGGAATTGCTTTCAAACAAAAAGAGTGTTCTTTTTGTTATTAATGTACAGGGGGCTCTTTCTATAATGAAAAAGTTTCCCGAGTCAGTGGTTGTTTTCATTAAGGCTCCTTCAATTGATGTATTAAGAGAGAGGCTTCTAAAAAGGGGAAAAGATTCTATTGAGATTATCAAGAAACGCATAACTTCAGCAAAGCAGGAATTAAAGCTTGAAAATAAATTCAAGTATGTAATTGTGAACGACATGCGCTCTCTGGCGATTAAAAAAACTGAAAAGATTATCCGTGCTGAGCTTGGTTTGTGAGTAAAATTTACTGGTTTGTAAATAAAATCTGCTGTTTTGTAATAAATGTGAAGATTTGTTTTTTTGCCCTAAACCATAGTTTTTTAAATTCATTAATGGACTTCTTCTTTATGGTTGCAACTAGAAGGGATTTAGCCATACTGCAGTAACGCCGTGTCTAGCTTTAGTTCTGTTTTTTCATTAATTTTTAGTATTCTTCTTTCGCTTGGTAGTTGTTTTTGCAGTATTTTTTCGCAAAACATTTTTTTGTTTTCCTTTGGGCGGGCAAAGCTTGTTCAATTGAATCAATTAAATTATTTAGGGGAGTTTGGACGCTTAGCTTAGTCTGGTTGGAGCATTAGTCTTATACACTAAGGGTCGGCGGTTCAAATCCGCCAGCGTCCATTAATAATAAAGAAAGGTATAAATATTTGAAGTGATTTTTTTGGGAAGAAAGAAGTAATTGATTGTTTGAAGTGTTTTTATGTCTGGTAGTGTTGAACAGTTTAATCGGATGCAGGAAGAAAAAGTGCGCGAGTTCTGGCAGGCTAATAAGATAATTGATGCGGTGCGTGCTAAATCAAAGAAAGGAAAAGAGACTTTTTATTTTATGGATGGTCCGCCTTATGCGAGCGGTCACTTGCATATCGGGACTGCTTTAAATAAAATAATGAAGGATTGTGCAATTCGTTCGCAGAGGATGCAGGCGAAAAAGATTTTTGACCGCCCTGGTTTTGATACTCACGGCTTGCCTATAGAGAATAAAGTTGAAAAAAAGCTTGGGTTTAAGACAAAAAAAGATATTGAGAATTTTGGTGTTGAAAAGTTTATAAAAGAATGCAGGACTTTTGCCACTGAATATGTTGAATCGATGGGTAAAGAGTGCAATAATTTAGGGGATTGGATGCCTTATGAGGACCCGTATCTTACTCTCACAAATGATTATATTGAGGCGATTTGGTATGCTTTCAAAAAGGCTGATGAGAAAGGTTTGTTGTATTTGGGAAAGTATCCTGTTCATGTCTGCCCTCACTGTGCTACTGCTGTAGCATATAATGAAATAGTTTATACTAAGCTTTCCGACACGGCGGTTTTTATAAAAATGAAAGTTAAAGATGTGCAGGGGGTAAAAAGTTCTGTCCTCCAAAAAGCACTTGCTCACATTCCTGATCCGAAAAATACTTTCTTGATTGTGTGGACTACTACTCCTTGGACACTGCCTGCAAATACAGGAATAATGGTTCACCCGAAATATGAATATGCTTTCATAAAAATGGTGAATGGCGAGACTTGGGTTGTTGCAAAAGAATTAGTGGATAATTTAATGGGGAAAATTGAAGCAAGTTATGTGCTTGAAAAAATTGTTCTTGGCAGTGAGCTTGAAGGTTTAGTATATGAGCCTTTATTTAGAGGTGTAATAAAAAATCCCGAAGAGGAAAAGAAAGCGTTTAGGGTTATTTTGAGTGACAGGTATGTTACTCTTGATACTGGCTCGGGTCTTGTTCATACTGCACCGGGGCATGGTAAAGAGGATTTTGATGCTGGAACAAAAGCGGGTCTGCCAGTAATTTCTCCGGTAGGACTGGACGGGACTTTTTCGGATGATGTTGAAGATTATTCTGGAAAGGAAGCACGGTCTTGTAATGAATTAATAATTGCCGGGCTTGAAAAAAGAAATCTTCTTCCTTACAAGCATTCTTATGCTCATGATTATCCTTTGTGCTGGAGGTGTGATTCTCCTCTCTTAATGGTTTCTGTTCCCCAGTGGTTCATTAAAGTTTCTCAGATAAGACAGAAAATGATTGAGGATAATGCGAAAGTGAAATGGGTTCCTGTTTGGATGAATGATAGAATGAAGAATTGGCTGGAGAATCTTTCTGACTGGCCTGTTTCAAGAGCCCGGTATTGGGGCACTCCTCTGCCTATTTGGGTTTGTGCGTGCGGGGAAAAGAAAGTAATTGGTTCTGTAAGAGAATTAAGGCGCGAGTCAAAAATAAAGAATGAAATTGATTTGCATAAACCCCTTATTGATGAAATTACTCTGCCTTGCAAGTGCGGCAAAGAAATGACGCGCGTTCCTGAAGTGCTTGATGTTTGGTTTGATTCAGGGGTTTCGAGCTGGGCTAATTTAGGTTTTCCTGCAAATGATAAATTATTCA
>JAPLVQ010000126.1:6328-9443 GCA_026397035.1 Candidatus Iainarchaeum sp. | reverse complement strand
AGAAAGGTCTGGCAAAGCTGAGGCACAAGAACTTGAGAATATATTTGAATTGGTGAAAAATCAAAATGAATACTGAAATAAACCAATTAAACATTGGCGGATTAGAAATAAATTTGCAAAAAAAAGACATCAAAAACATGTATCTTGGAGTATATCCACCCAATGGCATAATAAGGTTGGATGTGCCTCACACAACAAATGAAGAAGTGATACGCTTATTTACAATATCAAAAATCCCCTGGATACGAAAACAACAAAAGAAATTTACTGAACAAGAACGGGAAGCTCAAAGAGAATATGTTTCTGGCGAAAGTCATTATTTATTTGGAAGACAATATCGTTTAAGAGTGCTCAAAGATGAGCAATCAAATACTGTTGTTGCAAAAAATGGCAAGCACCTAGAAATATACGTTAAAAAGGATTCTACAAAAGAACAAAGAAAGGTTTTATTTGAAAAGTGGTATAGACAAGAACTCAAAAGTTTTGCTGAAAAATATGTAAAAAAATGGGAAAAAATAACTGGGATTAAAGTAAACGAGTGTAGAATAAAAAAAATGAAAACTAAGTGGGGCACTAGCAACAAACAAGCGAAGAGAATTTGGTTAAACTTAGAATTAATAAAAAAGTCCCCAGATAGTATTGAATATATTATTGTGCATGAAATGGTTCACTTACTGGAAAGAAAGCACAATGCGAAATTTAATGAATACTTATCTAAATTCTTTCCAAATTGGAAGCAATATAAAAAGGAATTAAATAAATCATTACTTGGGTATGCCAAATGGAAATATTGAAGGTTATCTTATGGGTGGTGGTTTAAATTACGAAAGAGAAAGCATGCAAAAAAGGCACGCTGATGTAAATTATTTTAATCGACTTACCTTAACTGGTGCAGGAGAGTTTCCTGCATGTAAAGGACTTTTTCCAGATTGCCCAGAAGAACCAAGTTTAATGAACTCTATGTGTAGAACGTGTCCTAAAACCGATGGTTTGAAAAAGCCTAAGTTAGATGAATAATTTGTGGGAAACAATGGAAGCTTTCGTTAAGAACGTAATTTATTTGAGCCCTCCTGCAGGGTTGGCAATTGCCGGGCTTGGTTGTTTGTGGATTTTGCCTAGTCAAACACTAATTTTTGGGGTTTTATGTTTTCTTTGTGCAATAGCTTTATTTTTTTGGTCAATTAAATTGGGAAAATATGGTTATGATTCTTTAGAAAGAATTGCAAAGTTAAATACGCAAACGAAGGTTGATGTCGAGAGGGAGCGGACAAGTAGGAAAATTTTAACCCACAATAATGATATGCAAAAGATTCAGGCTAAAAAGGATTTAGGTTGGGAGAAGGTTAAGCAGGACATCGGAAATAATGCAATTAGTCAAATATTTAAGCAATAGTAACTGGCTTTATAAAACTCTTTTTATTGCCCTTTAACCCAAAACTGGTTCCTTCCAGCAACTTGATTTTGGAAAATACAAAAATATCTCTTTGTTTGGACAATTTTGGGCGAAATAGTTAAAATACTTACCAAAAGGGGGTAATATATGGTTGAAGATGCATTTTGGAGGGATTTGGAGGTTGCTCCTAAACCCGTTAATACACTCCTTGCAAAAGCACCCAAGACTATTCTTAAAACATTAGCACTAAATGGGTTTTCCAAGCCTCTTCAGGACTACCTTCGAGCAAAAGCTGGGGCACAATCAAGGGGTGTTGACCTTGTTGATTATCTTAAAACTGACCATAAAGAGCTTCTGCGAACAGTTTTATTGTTGAATAGCTTTGCAAAAAAGAAAAACAATCGCTTTGTTGTTTCTTTTGCAAAAAAGCACCTGACGAGACAACAAATTCAATTCTCAGTGAGAGATACGGAATATGACCGTGTTGTGTTGGTTGCTCTTTTATTTGATAAGAATGAAAACCTCCTTAAGGAGTTATATTGGGCCTATCAGATTCAAAGAAGAAACTTCAACGAATATACATTGATGCCCAGCGTAGCATTTTACGAATCCTTGCGAGGGTTTCCTTCAGAAGTAATAACCCCTGGAGTGAGAACAAATTCTAACGTTGATAGAGCTGCTACGATCTTAATTACAGCAACTCCTGATGAAAAAGTATCTGTTGCCGTCGGGAGCAAAAAACCATCTTTAAAGCTTTGCACTTATTTTGCACGATTACTTGATACGAATGCAAAATTTTGCAGAATAGTAAACTCGAACAAGAAAAATGTGGTTAAAAGTTTTTTGACAAAGTTTAGTGCAAAAGGGGGTGAAGTGAAGCTCATAGCAATTACTGTTACGAATGTATCAAGCATTGTAGGCCAGCCTACAATTCAGATTAAAAGAAACGAAGGAATTCAAGATTCTTTAAAAGACCTAAAAAACAAAGGGGTTGACTTTTCTTCAGATTATTTAAAAGTAACCTCCATTGAAGTGCAAATCGATGGAAAGCCGCTCGAAATACAATTTTTTTATGAAGATGATAAAGCAACCCTTGTTTGTGCACACAGATTCATTAACGACTCAATTAAACGCAAACTCAAAAAATTCCTCAAAGAGCACAAACTCAAGATTACATTTGGAAGTGAGAAGCTTTGATAAAAAAAGGTTTTGTCGTTGAGGGTCAAGAAAAAGAAAAAGTTAAAGCTTTAAAAAAAATGAGAGCGATGGGGCTTATAACAATTGAAACCCAAGGGTTTGCACAGTGCCCCAAAATGCATGCCTTTGTTAAAATGACTGGAGGATTTGAAGAAGAATGCCCTGTGTGTATGCAAAACTTTGTGCCAAAGAAAGTAAAACAATGTTTTGTAGTGGGTAAGGTTTGTGATAATAAAATTATTGATTATTTACAAGGGCTTTTAAGTGACTTTTTCCCTGAGCAAGGCATAGATGATGAATTCGGGGTAATTAATGTAAAACTCGGTGATTCTCAAGGAAAAGTCGTTTGGCTTGGCGCAAACACAAATGATGTTTATCTTACCCCGACCGCAGATGATTTTGTAATACGAATCATGCCTTCATTAATTGGCATAACAAGAGGTACTGAAGATAAAAAATTTATAGAACTGGAAGAAATTGTTAATAATCCTGATAATTTGAAGCAATTGACACAAATATTGCTGC
>JAPLVQ010000126.1:0-6303 GCA_026397035.1 Candidatus Iainarchaeum sp. | reverse complement strand
TTCAGAAAAAATCAGACTAATTGAACAAAAACTAAGGGATTTATCTTGGCAAAAATTCGAAACCTTTGTTGAAGAATTGCTCACTTATATACAAAATAACAAAAGTAAAGTGAATGCCTTGTTGATGAATCTTGAAAGTAAAAAGGACTCTTTGTTTGGTTCAAAGATTGTTAAAATTGGGGGCGCATCTAATTCAGACTTGGTGGTTTTTTCTCTTTTCGAATATCTCGCCCCCTTATTGAAGTCAAATAACTCATTTGAGGTAAAAAAATACAACTCTTCAACGTTATCTATTGGGGATTTTCATGAAGCGATAAGCCACGCAAGTACAGTTAACAAAATAGGGGTTATTATAATTACAACAACATCAAAAGTGTCAACTGCGGCATGGACAGAAACAATTCGTGGAGGGGGAGTAATTAAACCGATTATCATAGATAAAGGGTTGTTAATAAGAATTATTGATTGGCTGGATGCATATTCAATCCTGTGAAACCATAATCAGGAACCAAGTATTAAATAATACGATTGCAAATAATTCCTGCTTTTTTTGCATCATTTTTTATTTAGTTGCAATAACATTTTCTTTCCTTTTTTTGATATTTGGTAATAACGGAAGTTTGGTTGGTTTGGATTCTTGCAGGTCACGAGCCCTTGTTTTTCTAAGCTGAGTAATGCTCGGCTGATAGATTCTCTGTGGATTCCTATTACTTTTTTCAGGTCTGTGGGGGTTTTTGGCTCAAATACTTGCTCAAGCACTTTTTGCTTTATGGTGCTTCTTCTAATGGAAGCCACTAAGTCGAATTTCTTGTTTGTCATTTATTTTAAGGCGTAACCTTAGAATTAAACACAGTGTAACATCAGCGTAACCTATGATTTTATATATAACTAAGCCTTATTACAATAAATGAAAACTTCATTGAAACACATTAATTATTTTCTAGTAGTTCTAATATTTTCTAGCCTTCTAATAGGCGCTTTTGCTGCAGGTGATTCTTCTCGGTTAGTAAATGCGGTTCCTAACACAAAAATAATTACAAGCGGGGGGCAAATATCAATTGATGTTTCTTGGCAAAGTTCTGGTCAAGCAGTCAATTTTGATGTCGGGGTGTCTTGTACTAGCCCGTTTTATTCAATAGATTCACAAAAGGAAGTAACAGTTGGTTCGAATCCAACGGGAACAACGACTTTACTTGTGCAGGGCGTATGTTCGACGGAAGTGGCAAGCAGTTGTATCGTAACCGTTAAACCAATTGCTGGATTATTTGGGGATGGTACTGCAATGACAACTACTGTTGAGGGCCTTATTTGTAAGCCTGAACAAACTTGTCCTGCTAATCGATCATTTTGTAACGGAAATAATTCTACAACTTGTAACTCAACTGGAACTGGTTATGGTTCTGTGATTGATTGTTCTTTGACAAATAATGTGTGTCAAGACGGTTATTGTGTGAAAGAAGGCGGGTGTAGTTTTGGTCAAGAATATTTTAAAGGAAATTGTGTATCAAATTGTTTTATTGGGACTACTAGAAACTATGGCAATGGAAGTTGTGACTTAGTTCCTGCAGATTCGTTACTTTTTATTGCATTTGTTTTGGGATTCATCGTTTTGTGCATTATTTATGTTTCCATAAAAATAATGAAAAGATTAAGAAAGAATTAGATTTACTATGTTTTGTGAGTTGTGAGAAAACAAACGGTAGATATTATTCTGTTGCATAATAAATCTAATCTTATTATAGATACCGATAAATGTAATAGTTATTAGTGATAGTGGCAAATTTTGAACTTTTTTCTTAGTAAACCTAATTATCCGCCAAGTCTTATATACTAAAAAGCACTAAATAGGTTGCATGAAGAAAACAAGAATAAACAATGGCTTACTTTTGACAATAGTAGTTGCTTTGGGCATTGTTTTGTTATTTGGATGCACTAATAGCGGAAATTCTAATTTAACAGGAAATGTAAACTCAAACCAAGATAACGTCAAACAACAATATTTTTCATTTCTAGAAAAATACATTTCAGACAAGCACAACTATGTAGCCGAATACGAAGTAGTTGATAACAGCCCCCCACAACCTGAACAATATTGGACGCCAAACGGCACCATATATGCACAAAAATTTACTCCAATAATGAAACTCAACGCAATGACTGTGTTTTTCCTAAGCGACCAAACTAAGTTTGACATACGAACTGACATGCGCATAACTACTAACCTTACAAATGCAAATCACGAAAGCGAAACACTCACTACACAGAGTTTTGTCCTTTCCGATTACAACAAATCATATATGTGCACTAAAGGCAAGTGTGTAGAGCAAAAAATCAATAGTCCATTAGTAATGCCCACAAGAGAGCAAGCAACGGCTGCACTTAAAGACCAAAACATAACAATAGAATTAATGCCAAAAATCGCTGAATTACCACTTGACGCAACATGCTACCAAATAGTGCAAACAAAAATGATTAATTGCTACTTAGACGACGGTGTACTTGCATACATGGGCAACGACACAGCCCACATAAAAATAAAGAACATTCAAAGAGACGTGCTAACCGATGTTAACTTTGCCCTTCCAAGCATACCAACACAAAGCTGATGTGCTTTTGCAAATAAATATTTTATAGCTCATTTTAGATAAATCTAATTCTTTTCAAATTGTAGTATATAAATAATTTATAGACTTATGATTTTGTGCAAAAACAGCTTGGACGTTTTGCATTATAATGCTAGCAAATGAAAATTGAAAATCATTTTTTCGCAAGTCCAAGGATTATTTTTTCAATGTGTGAAATGTAACCCTTGTTCTATCATTGTCAAAGTTCTCAAAGGAGAAATGTAGGAGTGTTTTCCCCCAACTTGGCTTAATTCCCTTTTGTCTTACTGTGGGCAGCCAATAACTTTGAATGGCAAAGATTTTGGGGCGTGGCTGTAGTTTGAGAATGGAAATAAATCGGGCAGTTTGCAAATCAACAATCTCGGCTTTTCCGATGTGGGAATAATAATACTTAAATCCTTGACTTTTTCTGGTGAAGATTTCGCTTATTCTAAAAAATCCGAGTTTGTGGTATTTTGAAGGGGGTTGTTCAACAAGCTTTTCGATGTTTGCAAAGATTTGCTGTGCTTGAATGTCCAACATAGAAATATTTTGTGTATACTTCTATATATGCAAAAGCGGGGCTAAGCGTTAATTTAAGGTGCGCGGAATAATCTTGATAAAATGCTGATGTAGAATGTGTTATTCAAGAAATATTGCCTTTTTCTTGAATTTTTGCCCGTTGGGAGAGCAATAATACTGTTTCAGATGATTTGAATTAGTTTTTCGGGAATTTTATATAATAGTATCGGGGGATAATATTTTGGCGCAGTTTTTGCAAAGGAGTTTACCATCAATTTTTGTGATTGCATCGGCTAATTTGCAGTTTGCGCAGGAATATGGTTCAAAGAGGTCTTCGATGCAATTGGTACAATTGATATCTTCTTTAGTACCATTTGTACTAATGGTACTAATTGTATTATTTCTACTATTTGTTCCATTTGTATTAATTATTTCATCTTCTTCATTTGGATATATATATAATTCTTTGAATGTTGGTATAGTAAATTTGAATACTTCTCTTCTCACTTGATAGAATGCAACTGGTTTATCAGCCCATTCTGTTTCTTTTGGTTTTTTAATGACAAATCCTTGTTCGGCAAGGTTGTCAAGTTGTGTGCGTAGCCATCTTTCTTCCCATTTGGCTATTCTTGAAGCAATCATTTGAACAGTTCCCCCCTCATCAAAGTATAGCCTCATGTCCTCAAGTAATTGTTTTTGGTCTCTTCCTAAAGGAATTAACAAAATGTTATTTGTTGTTGCTAGCAATGCAATTCGTGCATTTGCATAATCTTCTTCAGTTGCAATGTAATCCCCCACTTCGTTTTTTTGTCGTTGATGTTGGTGCAAGGCTACTGAAGCTTTGATATAGTCTAAGAATCGAGCAAACACAGTTCGTAATATTACGTGGTGTCGTGGATTATTTTTAATCCATTCTTTGGCAAGTTTTTTGGCAATATCGTTTGCAAAAGGAATCACAACCTTTATTGGAGCCAAACAAGAGAAAAATTCCTTCGCTACTGCGCTTATTTCAGGAGTTTCTCCTGTTTGTGCTATGCGGGCTTGAGCATTGAGAATATTTTCAGTTTGAGCTTCACTTTCATTAAGATAACAAAAAGGCATTCTTCGTATGAGTTCTTCATGGAGTTTCGATTTTGCCGTGGTGAAAATAAATACTGGCTTTCCTTTGATTTTAAGGTTTTTTGCTTCGCCTTCGAAAACGATTGTTGCGATGTTTTCTTTTTGAGGGTCTGCGCTAAGTAGAGTTTTAACGCTGGCGCCATTGAGGACTTTGGAGGTTACGTCCTCTAAGTAAGTGACATATTGGCTCCAATCTCTTTGGCTGTGTCGAGCAAGGTCATAGTCAAAAGCTTTTTCACTGACTCTGCGTTTGATATAAACAATTTCTTCAGGTAGCAAGTTGAGTGTACAAGAAACTACGAAGTCTTTTCCTGCACCGCTAAGCCCGTTCAAGCAAATATTTGCGCTTGCAGGGCTTTTGTTTTTGACTTTTACAAGGGACACAACTAAAAGTATTGTTGTGATTACGTTTTCTTCGCCAATTGCCTTTTTTTGAACTTCTTTGATGAGACACAGAAGAAGGTCAGGGCGTTTTAGAAATTCTATGACTTCGGGAATTACTTTTACTATTAGGGGTTCTTCTTTTTCTTCCGTCATATCCCTTTCTAATTGTGAAAGCTCTGCTGCTCCAGCTTTAATTAATGCTTTAGCAACTTTCTTTTCCACTTGAATAATGTCGTTTTGAGACCCCCTTCCCATTTTTTCAGCGTATCGCTCCATGTTTGTTATTTTAATGTACACTTTGCTCATATTTTATCCCCCTTATTTAACATGCACAAATCACAAGTACTTCCCTCGCCTATGGAGTACATGTAATTTCGTAACTGTTTGCAACTAAAAGTACTTTTTTTGCTGTCCCAACATGAAAGGCAGTTTGGTTTTGTATCAACTTGGGTTGCATAAAATGCATTCCTTAATTGTTGCCTATCAGAACGTGTTCTTGAGAAAGCGGAAAAGTTAGGCGCTAATCGATTTTGTCTGCCTGACCCGTCAGGAAAACGTTTCTTAATACTAAGTTCCATTGCAGAGCATTTGATTTTTTCTTGCGGCGTAATTATTACTTGCGGAACCATTTGCTTATGCAAACTAATAAAATCCTTAACAATTTCAGGCAGAGGATTAACACTTCCTTGATGATAAGAATCTACTAACATTTTTCGCACATCAGTTTTTGGGTGATTTTCATTTGGAATCAAAACTAGGTGTTTTGGACCAAAAAGGCTTTTATCTAACTTTGAAGAAAGTTCTGAGCCAATTAAGCTGTCAACTAAAAGTTCTTTTGTTTTTGCACTAACTTGTATAGGCGCAGTATCAAGCCCTACAAAGAAACAGTGGATGTGATGACTTTTGTTTCCAGAAAAGTAGCGTTCATAAGCAATGTTGTTGTCTCTAAGTTTCTTACAAATTTCTTCAGCAATTAGTTTATTTGTTTTATCATCAAAATCGCTCTCCATGACGACTTCATTTGGCAAAACCTGCCGATAATTTACTGGAGTAAACTTACTCCATTGACTTAAAGGCAACCATTTGCTCCAAATGCCATTTGGGTCTTTGTGAGCCACCCAAAAATCATTAGTCCACTCCTTGCTAAGGGCCTGTAAATAGTCCATAGTTAATGACATAATTTTTCCCGCCTAAAACCAAGTAATTGCCCGCGCTCGCCGTATTGGGCATGTTGCTCAAGATATGAACTGACTTCGCTTGAACTAGAAAACTTTTTGGCGCATGAAAGGCAAGCATAGCCCTTCCTACGACCACCAGCAAAATAAAACAAGTACCTTCGGGTTGAATGTCTACTGCCACAAAGCCCACAACATTTGAGGTCAATAAGGCACGAAGTTGTAGATTCTCCGTTTTTAATTTGAAGAGGGGCTAATACTTTCATCAAGGGGTCGCCTCCTGTTCGTCAGTCGAACCCCTTGTGTCTGCCATATTTTCGAATACTTTTTTTAATGCCAAATATGCCTCTTTAAGCTCAACATCCCTTCTAAGCTTATTTGCTTGAACGGATTGTATAAGCTCTTTAAGAGTCTTTTTTTCTAGGCTGTTATTCTGTTCCATGAATAACTTGCGTCGGCGGTATATTAATAACCTAGATGGCACTAAGATATACATATGG
>JAPLVQ010000124.1:3897-7964 GCA_026397035.1 Candidatus Iainarchaeum sp. | reverse complement strand
TCCAACGCGAAAAAATCACTTTTTAAACATTATCGGACAACCTCGCTATACAAATTAGTCTGAAACACAAAAATTAACCTTTATTTTATTTTATGCCAATATTATTTTTTTAAGGCCTATGTTGTTGGACAACAAAAAGCAAATACAAAAACATAACCCCCTATTCTTTTCTGTGTGAACGAATTTGAAAAAATGAGGTCGCACTGCTATTAACACGTGCTCAAAGCCTTCAAAGTAATGTTCTCACAATAATTTTCCCAAAAAACTTAGGTATATAGAAGTTGTATTGTTTGTTGTAAAGCATTAAATCCCTCAACGTATAGTGCCTTAATAACCATTACACTGTTGCTTCGGGGCAGACTTTTTAAGTTTTTAAGTTTTTAACGGTTATACGGCATGAACATAGCACCAAATTCTTCGATTTGCATATGTAAGGAAGCCTAATAAGTTAAAAAATTAAAAAGTAGCCCTTACGTTTTGGCCGTATCACCTCCCGGCAGCCTGTAAACGAATTTGTTTGGAGCAACAAGGTCTTTTTCACAGACAATAGTGCCCTTCGCCTCTGCCCTATCAATATACCCATACAGTTTTTGGACCCCCATAGTAGGCAAGTCTCCATCGTGAATTGCGACGGCAAACTTTACCTTTCCCTCACAATATGCCCCGCCATGCTGTTTCTTTAGAAAACTCACAATTGCTTTCTCAGTCAATTCAAACTCAGGGTCTTTGGCGCCGTTGATTAAGCGTATTGCGCTATCAACATGCATTTCGCCGAATTTGAGTGCATCTGTTAAGTCTTCAAGCAGTATTGTTTCCCTATTTGATGTTAGCGCAAGAATTCCTGCAATCTTGAAGACTGTTTTGTGAAATCTTGTAAGGAACGAATTGAGTAAGTCAATTCCCCCTTCACTAACAAAAGAACGTTTTTTGTCTCCAAATTCTGCAAACAATATTTTGAATGCTTCAGCTGCTTTATCATCACATTTAAGCGTGACTTTTTTGGTACTCAGATTAAGAAAAAATTGAATTAATTCATCAGGCACGGGCTCATTGTTTACCCCTACAACCGTTGAATTAGTCAAAAAATCTTGTATCCCCTTAATTTGCTTTGTCGTAAAATCCTTGTATACTAAAAACACCCTTTGCAGAAGTCCTTTGTTGAGTAATGCATAATTAAAGTCTGGTACAAAGTATGATGTAATCATTACTGCTGTGTTAGTAATGTAGTTTATTTCCCCATGTGCCATTCTTTTGCCAACAAGACCTGGGTCGTCGGTTGCGTTTTGAAGTATTTGATGCATATTCCTATTAAAATCTGCACCTGACCGAAGTATGCATTCGCCTTCGGTAAAAACCAGAAAGTCCGAACTTGCTAAAGCTCCCGCAACAACCGCTGGTGCTTGTCCTTGTCGCCTAGGAGGCAAAACAGTACCAACAAGGCCAGCATCCGTAGTTTCAGTATATTGAACAAAGCTTAGGCTTACTTTGGAACAAATTTCTTTTACTGGTTTATTGGATTGGCCCTTCCCGCTGGAGGGCGGCTGAATAATACATGAATTTACTCGTAACGAAATATTGTCCCCAGCATATTGAAGACGAGCATTCTTAGCCATTGCCCCAGCTATCTGTAACCAAGTCAAGTCTGCAACATCATCGTTGTAAATGCAGTATTGATTGAAATACCGCCGCCATGACTCTGTCAATTGATTAAACTCAACATTATTTATTTTTGAACTAATATCATTTACCATAAAAACACCTCATTCATTAAACTGGGGTAATGCAAACGGGTTGCCCCGCTTGCGCCCCTAATTGAATTATTTTGCAAAAAAATTGTTTTACTCTCCAGGAGGCCAAGGATGCCCATCGTCATCAGATATGTCATTTATAACATATTCTGGAATGTCTTCTTTGGGTTTTCCATTGAAAGTAAATAGAGTGTACCCGTCTCTACCGTTTTTCGTTAGCCTTTTCTAGTTTGCACTTTTTTGCATAAATAAGTTGTTCTGCAGAATTGACTTCCTTAAAGAAGTCCTCCAATCCAGTAAAATTGAAAACTTCTGGCTCCTGAACCAAAGCATTCATTCTTACACGTAAATCGCTGCCTATCATATATACATCTACTATCTTCAAAAATCGCATAAAAAATCCTCCTTTATTGCAATTCTTTTTGGGAAGAAGCGCCGGCTTCTTCCCCGCTTTCATGGATGTCGCCGGGACATAGGGCTTCAAGCAGTTCTTGAATAGAGAGTTTGTACTTAACCAAAATTTCTTCGGCATTCAATCTCTTTTCAAAAATTGTTTTGGAACCCATGACAAATAGATTTATATGCACTCCTTACTTTCCTTTTTATAGCAAAAAGAATATCCGAAACTGATTATTATGGGCGGACCTGGATTTTTTAAAGACAAGAAATTTTTCAATGCATGGTTGGTTCTTGAAAAAGGAAGTGCAGGAACTGAAGAATTATATGCAGGGGCTTATGGAGTGCCTATGCCCACCAAAGTCAACCCTAAACGTTCTAAAGCCCAAAAGAAAACAAGTGACCTATTAACAGTATTGTATGACCACAAAGTACTAAAGTGGATAGGGGAAAATAAACAATGCAATATTAGAGAATATGCAATTGATTGGGAAGGGGTGGCAAAATGCTTCATAACTCACATAAAAATAACATGTCACACTTGCAATTTATACCTTTATAATTTATCTGGAAAAATCCCCGTGGTTGGTCGGGAAAATGAAAACTCTGGAACTCAACAAAAACGATTAATAAGATTTATTCAAAAAATCTTTAAGTGGAAAATACGTACAAGTGAAATAAATAACTTCTACGAATTATTTGAGTGTTGCCTGGTTGAAGCCGCTTTAGAAATTCAGAGGGCAAGAATGATAAGCCCCCCAGATTTTGAGGGAATTACAGAATTAAAATTATCCGCGAAAGGGAAATATTTAGATTCCGCTTTAATCCCGATATTTTGGGACATATTTTTAGACCAAACCATCGAAGCGCACAGAAAAGTAAAACATTTTGTTTAACAGATATCATACGCATTTATTTTTCTTCCAATTTTATTAACAGCTTTTCATAATCCTGTTGACTCATTGCAGTTATTTTCCTATTCGCTTCCGCAATGTTGTACTGTTGTAGTTGCTCCAGCTTTTCCAGTCGTTCAATCATTGCTTTTATTTCTGGGATTTCGGTTGATGGTTTTGAAAAGCTTAGTTCTGAACTGCATCGTTGGCAATATGCTTTTTCTGCAGCATTAATTTCGTGACAGTTTTGGCATACTTTGAATTGCCCTTCGAGTTCTTTGTTTTCTTGTCTTTTTATTCCTGCGAGTTCAAATACTGCGTTGATTTTGGCGTCCGGGTTTCCCGCGCCGTAATAACCATACATCTTTGAATTTTTTGACCAGCCCATCAACTCGTTTGCAACTGGTTCTGTTACGTTCTTCTTCTTCATACTTACTGCCTTCAAGTGCCGAAACAATTGACAGCGCACATTTTTCTTTATTCCGAGGCTATCAGCTATCTTTCTTAAACGGTGCCCAAAATATACGTGGCTCATTGGCTTCAGAGGAGCATAGTATCGCTTTCCGTCATTAGGCGAATATCTGTAACCGCAGAATACGCGGGCGTTGGGATTGTCTTTTGATGGGTGTAATTCTAACCATTTGAGTAAGGGTGCCATTGAGTTGATAATGGGCACGACTCTTCTGCCTGTTTTACCGTCCAAAACGACTTCGACGTATTGTTGTCCTTCTTTTTGTATCACCATGTTGATTTTGAGGTTCATTATTTCGCCTATGCGTGCACCTGTTTCGCGCATTAAGGAAAGCCAAGCGAATTCAAAGGGTTTTTTTGCTTGGTTAAAAACAATTGCGTCCCTTTCTTTTTCATTAATGTCGTTGAGGAAGTTGTAGCGCGGTGTTTCCGAGTAGCTTATGTTGAATATTTTTTGGCGGCGAAGCTTGTTGATTAAGGCGTCTTCAATTATTTCGTTATCGGCGCAGTAACGCAGGAAGGTTTTTACTGAGGAAGCGTATTTTTTCATGGTTTCTTT
>JAPLVQ010000124.1:0-3842 GCA_026397035.1 Candidatus Iainarchaeum sp. | reverse complement strand
AGTTCGTCGGTAGTGTATTCGGGTAGTGGTTTTTTTAGGAAGGCGAGGAATTCTAGGCAGCAGTCTGCTACGATGTTGACGTGTACTGAGGATACTTCTTCGTGTCCGTGCGGGTGCGTGTAGTTTACCTTGTAGTGCTTGTACAAGAAGGTTTCAAAGATTTCTTTGTTCTTTGGGGCTGGCAGATTAGCCAACCGTTCTTTATTTTTTCTATTTAATTCAAACAATTTTACTCACCGTGGACAATTTCTTTTTGTCCCGCGAGTCCATGAAAGCGTAAACATTTCTTCTCAAGGAAGAATTTTAAATGCTTGCAACGCTTTCAAGAAAAATGTGTTTATAACGAATTCTCTTAATACCCCGACCGTGTTGCCGAGTTAGAATCCAATTACACTAATCAAATAATCACTTTACAAATGAGCTCAGTAAATCTCTTTCTATGTATGTCTTAACTTGTATAAAATGTTTTCTCTAGTGTTTTGCCGTTGTTCAAAAAATGGGCTCTTTCAAAAGAAGCTTTTTGCGCGGATATTTTTCCGGGGAGTCCTTGTAAATTGCTTGGATTACTAAACGGGGCGCGGGGTGAGCGTGTAGGTTAGCAGGGAATTAAAGTGTTTTTGGTTTGTTTTGGTTGTTATTTTGTTTTTGTTCTATTGTTTCCCATTTTTTTCGCATTAGGGTTATGTATTTTATGTTGATGGAGTATTCTTGTTTTTCTTTGGTTAGTATTTTTTGTTTCACCATTTTTTGGAGTGTTTTGTGTATTGATTGGTAGGATACTTGTTTTTGTTTTATTATTTTATAGTAGATTGGTTTTGCTTTTAGCGGCCATTTTTGTGAGAGTAGTTCTAGTATAATTTCAGGGGTTTTCATTTAGTTTTGGAAAGGTTTTTGTTGTTTTTAAGGTTTCTTTGTTTTTCGTCAAAAGACGTTGTCTTAGTTTTGGATTAATCCTATTTTTTTTAGTCTTGATTTTATTCCGCCTTGTTGTCTTTGTAGGATTAGTGCTATTTCTTTTACTTTTTTGCCTTCGTTGAATAAGTTGGTTAGTTGTTGTTCTTCTTCTTTTGTCCATGGATTGTAAGCATTGGGTGATTCTTCTTTTAGCTCTGCTATTTTTTCGTAGTAGTTCTTTTGAGTTTTTTTAATAAATACTTGTTTTACCGGCTCAAAATTAGTTGTTGTTACAATTTCTATTGAATCCTTGATTTCGATGAATTTACCGCAAAAAGGGCAATAAGCCCAATCAGATTTAACTTCCGAGTTGCATTTTTTGCAATTAACCATACTCAAAGGATATATCAATTACTCATTTTAAATCCTCTTCCAGCATTTTGCCAGTGCTTAGCCTTTGTTTTTTCCTTGAAACCCATTTCACACCCCCCATTCGTTCCAAAGAATTTTTGTTACTTTCAGCCTCGGCATTTCTCGACTTAAACCCTAACCCTTTACAGGGTCGCTTGACTCGCTTAGGGATTTAATGTCTCCAAACGCCGCAAGACGGCCTCAGTGAAAAAATTCGTTTTCCACTCAGGAGGTGATTCGAAAATGAATTCAGATAAAAAACAAATATTCGGCAAAGCCGTTACTTGCCAAGAATTACTTGACAGAATGGCAAGAGGTGAGCACAAATGAAGCTCAAAGAAATCACTGTTACGGTTTCGCAAAAAGTCGGGACTGCTAATTACGGTTCAAAAGGCTTTGGTCTTTCTGCCACTGCTGAATTAGCAGAAAACGATGATTTGCTTCGAGTTAAGCAGGATTTGACCAACAAATTGAGTCAAATGCTTGACTTTGAAATCAAACGCATCAAAGTAGAAGGTGGTAAAAAATGAATCCACTAATAGAAATGTACGGAGAGCCAATCTCCGTATACACTTTAGAGCAAGCTCTTGAAGACGGCATACTAGTCAAGGTTGGAGAACTATCCAACCTCAAAATACCTGTAGTCTTCACAGCAAACCTCTTCAACGAAGTAAAAGACCACTACAACGACATAGTAAAAAAAGGTCTTGACCTTCTAAACCAAAAAGATTCAGAAGACTCAGAATACTCACGCATGCGAATCGTTGAAGCAGACAGTATTTGGGTGATTGCAAACTCCGAAGGGGTGACATTCATGAAACCAGAAGACTACTAAGCTAGTCTTCTTTTTTTTGTTCTTTAAATAAGTCTTTGACTATTTTTTCTGACATTTGGCCAAGTGATATTCCTTGTTCTGAAACCCCCATTAAAGCTCCAAGGATGTTTCCAAAAAAGTTGTTTACAGTTTCAGTTAGGTCATATACCTTGCCTTCATAATATAGTAAAATTTTCTTTTCTTTATTGGTTAATATTTGCGGTTCTTTGTATTTTTCAAGTTCTTGTCTTTTTATTGGGCCCGCAAAGTATTCAGCAAGTTGTTTTTTACCTTCTTCTTCAATAAGCGGAGATAACTCAAGTTTGTGATTGTCTTTGTTTTCATCGCCTTTAATCAAGTTTACAAAGTCTTGAAGTTTATCTTTTTTCAATAATATTAAGTCATCCCCAAGATACACTTTTCCAAAAAACTGTTTTTGTAACTCAGTCCCCATTTTTTCAAATACTTCTTTTGCATCAGTTTCATCAATAGGGAGAAATTCATTAGTCAAGTGCGAACTTATTTTACTGTCTTTTGTTATTATTGTTGTAATATGCTTTCCAGAACCCTTTTCACTCCAAAGTACTCTTGTATCCGTTTCTCCTTGCTTCCCTTCTTTTGTATCAGTAAATAACTTGACAGCAGTTTTTCCTTGATAGGTTATCTCAAAGTTCTTCTTTTTAGACAAGTGGGCTCACCCTTAACTCGCTTTTTATGCATTGTTGTATTGTGCTAATATCCTTTAGTAGATGATAACTGATTTTTTTAAAGTTCTGGTTTTCTGCTTTGTGCATCCAATTTGAAATTAGTGGGCGATTAAATCCACCATATTTGTATCTGTTAATATCATTAAATAGCTTTTTATCTAATTCAATTTCCGCTTGTTCCTTTAGATCTTGGGTGAATGGATAAATATTCACGCCAATATATTTGCTCTTAGAAAGATTCATTCCTTTTTTGTGTTTGCTGTGTACAAGATAATTGTTTCTACAAGTATTTATTTCGTCAAGTTCTTTGTGTAATTTTGAGAATTGAGTCAATGTTTTTGCTTCTTTGATAAGCCCACTTAAATATAAACCGTCAATAAATGGTATGTTTAACGGTTTTTTCCAAGAAACAATAATCACTTTTAAAAATATCTCAAATGAATAGAGTGTAATTAAGGAAGATGCTAGATAATGTCTGGAGACATACAAATTAATTGCTTCTTTTTGAGAATATTCCCAAACATCAGCATATTGTATCCCAAGCACAGTAGCTTTTTGTAAATCTTTGAGCTTACAGAAGTCCAGTTTCTTTATTTCACTTTGATTACCAAATGATTCTTTTAATTCTTTTAAATAATCAATTACGTCAAAAATCATTTTACCACTTCTTCATAATGCTTACTTAATTTAGCAAAGTTTTCATTAAACTTTTTTATTAACTTAACCACATTTTTATTTGCGCCTCGTTTTTCAACTTCTTCAACTAGCGGTATTTGTTGATTCTTGGCTAAGTAATCGCAATAAGTGTGCATGGCTTTAATTAAAATTGTATTATTTAATCTGAATAGATTTTCAGCCACCTTTTGATTATATTCTGTTTGTGTTTTACCAATATATTGGTAACAAATTACTTTCAACTCGTTGCCAGCAATCCCAATAGGCAGACTTAGTTTTTCATAATTACTATGCGCAATCTTTGATAAACCCCCGTATAAATTCTCTTTAAGCTCGTTTTG
>JAPLVQ010000183.1:10653-12035 GCA_026397035.1 Candidatus Iainarchaeum sp. | reverse complement strand
AATAGCAAAATCTTGCAAAGCTCTAACAGTTGCAGTAGTAACATTACCATTCACAGTTGAAGGAAAGAAAAGAATGGAGAACGCAATGTATGGGCTTGAAAGATTACAAGAACACACTGACACAATAATTGTAATCCCGAATGATAAAATACTTGAAATAGCGCCGGACTTACCAATAAACGCGGCATTCAAAGTTGCTGACGAAGTACTTACTAATGCGGTTAAGGGAATAACCGAAATGGTTACAAAACCCGGACTAATTAACCTTGACTTTGCTGACTTAAGGACAATACTATCACGCGGAGGAGCAGCAATGATTGGTTTAGGAGAATCAACAAGAAGCGAAAGCGGAGAAGCACGCGCACTAGAAGCTGTTGAAAACGCATTAACTTCCCCGCTACTTGATGTAGATATTTCAGGAGCAAATAGAGCGCTTGTTAATGTTTCAGGCGGAACAGACATGACTCTACGCGAAGCGGAATTAATCGTTGAAACAGTTTCAACAAAAATCCATAGCTCGAGCCATATTATTTGGGGAGCGATGGTAGATGAAAACCTTCCAAAAAATCATATCCAGGCGATGGTAGTAATTGCCGGCGGAAGATTCCCTTATCTTGAAGGCGGACCAAAAGGAACAAAAGGCAAGGAATCCGATATTGATTTAGGAATAGAATTTACTTAAACACGCAAAATACTTAAATATGCAAAATGAATTGAATTCTTGGTAGAGAAAGGAAAATGGGTTTTTTGGCAGGGAAAAAAAGACAGGTTTTGAATGGTGAATTATATGAATGTAAATGAAATGATTGGCAATTTTATTGCTGACGCGAAAAGAATATTGATAGTTTCAAAAAAACCGACTATGGAAGAATACAAAAGAATGGCTCTAATAGTTGCATTAGGAATGGTTTTGATTGGAATAATTGCATTCATTATTTACCTAATCTTTAACGTAAGTGGAATAGGGTTTTAAGAATTAAAATGAATCAGTTTTAGAATGTTTGAGTTTTGGGTCGGAAAGCAGGTTTTTAAACCTGTCTAAGCCCCCTTACTTTAATCCTGTACTTAGCTGGGCTTAGTAATGAATGGCTTGGGATTAGTATTATTGATTTGTAAAGAGAAATAAGAAAGTAATATTTGGATTGTGATAAGTAAGAGAGTAGTATTTAAGTTATGTGGAGTAAGGAAATAATATTTAAGTTGTGATAAGTAATAAAGTAATATTTGGATTGGTGATGAAATGATTTTCCCGGTAAGAACAACAGTAGGACAAGAACAATTAGTAGTTGACATACTAAGTTCAAAAATCGTTAAAGAAGAATTAAGCATTTATTCTATTGCAGTAGTTCCGGGGCTCAAAGGTTATATTTTGATTGAAGCGG
>JAPLVQ010000183.1:0-10626 GCA_026397035.1 Candidatus Iainarchaeum sp. | reverse complement strand
CCGTACGAAGAGGAATAACTGATACACCGCACGTTAAAGGCTCGGGAATTGTTAAAGGAGCAGTAAAGATTGATGAATTAACTGGTCTTTTAGAATCAAAACCATTAATGAAATCAATCCAAGAAGGACAGACAATCGAAATAGTTTCAGGACCATTTAAGGGAGAAAAAGCGCGTGTTACAAGAGTAAACCAGGCAAAAGAAGAAGTAACAGTAGAGTTACTCGAAGCCGCGGTAAAGATACCGGTAACTATAAAAGCCGAGAATATCAAGATAATACAGTGATGTGAGTTGATTGCAAAGCCAAAAAGGAGAGTTGACCTTCGTAAAATGACTGTTGGCGGGGTTGAAGGACTTGCTAGGCAAAACAGAATGGTTTCAGGTGAACTTCAGTTATTAGCGTTAAACCTGCCAAAGATTATGAGACGACTTAGACGCAAGAAAGTTGGGAATGTGAAAAGAGAAAAAGTATAATTATAGTTACGCGTTTTAACACGCTAGTAAAAAGTAAAGAGCTTCTAACTTTGCTTTTTTTAATCATGCGTAAATTGATGGCAAAAAATTGAGGGTGAATAAAAATGGGTGAATTAAAAGTAATGGTTGATGCTGGAAAAGCAAGCGCGGGAGCGCCGCTAGGACCGGCACTAGGACCAACCGGAATAAACATTGGAGCAGTCGTCGCTAAAATAAATGAAAAAACTGTTTCACTAGCAGGAATGAAAGTTCCTGTAACAATCAAAATCAATAAGGACAAATCCTTTGACATTGAAGTAGGACTACCACCAATAAGCGCTTTAATTAAAAAAGAATCAAAAGCGGCTAAAGGTGCAGCAAATCCAAAAACCGATGTAATGGGAAACTTGACAATCAAACAAGTTATTTCAATAGCGCACACAAAGTATGATAAATTAAATTCTTATAATATGAAGAAATGTGTTGCAGAAGTAATCGGCTCATGCGACTCAATGGGAGTAACTATTGAAGGACTCAAAGCACGCGACGCACAAAAATCTTTAAGAGAAGGAAAATGGGACGCTGAATTCAAGTGAAAACTTGAAAGAAGTGTTTCATTTTTTGATTTTTTTAATTTTATTTTTTTTATATACTTTATTTTTAACTCATTTTCATAATAAGAAGCTTTTTCTATAAGTTTGTTCACTATTTCATTAATGGATGATATATTTACAGTGAAGAAGTCTACTATTCATGAATTACCGGCTGATGTTAAAAATGAAATCGGGCGCAAACGTGAACTTTTCAGGGATCTTTATCCAATCGCTTCATTTTCTTCACCATTGCGGCGAATGTCGACATTTTTTTGGAAAAATGGGGCTGATTTTCTTGAAGAAATATACCTTCAAAGCCCTGAAATATTTTCTGATGATGTTCTTTTACTAAACGAAGGAAAAAAAAGAATTAAAGCGCTGGCGGAAATATTTCCAAAAATTGTAAAAGCCAGTGAAAGATGGAATTATACACAAGGTGGAATTCTTGCAGAAGAATTACTAGAGTATTTATACTCAAAACTTGGAGTACGTACCTCGTTTAAGGATAAAATTCAAGGGATAAAAGAGTCAATAAGAAGGATTAACGAGTGGACTTCATTTTTTGAGAAAGTGCCCTTAAGAAAAGGGTTTTCACTCAAGCCAGAATTTGTTACCGAAATGACTCAAAAAGGGGGGCTTGGTCATGCCGAAGCAGCGCTTTGGGTTACTCTTCAAAAAGAAGGCAAACCATTAGCAACTGCAGGAGTGAGTTTTATAAAAGGTGGAAAGAAACCTGAATTGATTATAAGAAATTTGCAGGGAGCGGTAGTAAAAAAACACAGTCCAGATAAAGCTAAAATTCTTGAACAGTTCAGCACTAGTTCAGGGGAAAATTTTAGGGTATTTCTTGGGAAATTAATTCACCAATATGCGCTTGAACATGGAGTTCATGTACTTCACGGCGGTCAGCCATTTGGGGGATTTGCAGGAGTTGATACGCAGCTGGCCAGACAATATCGTCAGAGTTACCGCAAAATTGGTTTCCCTGAAAAAAGAGTTGGAGAAGGAGAATATCAATACAGAATGAAATTAAGAGGAAAGAATAGATTGAGATAACTATTTTGATTTTCAACTTAATTAGAATTAGTAGTCTTTCGCAATGTAAACAACTTTATTAGCTTTTTTTCCGCATGCAACGCAAGGGCCGAATGGCATATCATCAACATCAATTCTTGTTCCGCGGATTTTTCCACCGGTTTCTTTTTCAATTACTTCGGCGCATGCCTCTCCAGCGCGTTCAGTAGAGCAAAAATTTGTTCTTGCTATCCCTGTTCCAATAATTTTCTTTACTTCTTCTAGTGTCTTAACATCTTTAATCAATCCTTCAAAACTCTTTTTTGCTTGAGCGCAAAGGTTTTTGCTCAACTCAAGCCCAAGGCTAGCAACTTCTTTTAGCAAATCTTTTTCGTTGATTGAGATTTTCTTTTCAGTATCTCTGCGCGAAATAATTAATTTTTTTGCTTCAAATTCCTTTGGACCAATTTCAATCCTTAGTGGAACCCCTTTCATTTCCCAAAAGTAAAACTTTTCTCCGGGACGTTTATCGCTATTGTCAAATTCAACCCTATAATCAGCATCTTCAAGTTTTGAAACAATTTCTTTTGCTTTCTCCAAAATTTTAGGATTCTTTTCTGCAAGGATTGGAATTACTACTACTTGCTTTGGAGCTATTTCAAAAGGGAATTTTAACCCCTTATTATCCCCATGAGTGAGAATAATAGAAGCAAATATTCTCGAAATTGCAGGTCCATAACAAGTAGTGAAAGGAACTTTTTCTTTCTCATCCTTATCAACATATTTTATTCCAAAAGCCCCAGGGAAGTGCTGTTTTAGTAAATGAGTGCTTGGCTGTTGAACTACTCTTCCTTGAGGAGTAATTGCGTCCGCTCCAAAAGTTCTTGCTGCTCCCGGAAATTTATCCCAATCAGGTCGTTCAAAAACAATCGTGGGAACACCAAATATTCCAAACACAACTCGTTTAGTTGTTTCCATATCTTCTCTTACATTCTCAAAAGCTTCTTCTTCAGTGGCAAAAGCGCAGTGAGTTTCTATCCAGTGAAATTCCCTGCTACGCAGAAATGGGCGCGTGGCTTTTGATTCGTACCTAAACACCTGCGCGCGCTGGTATGTTCGAAATGGCAAATCCTTGTACGAGCGAATCCACAAAGCGAACATTGAATAAAAAGCGGTTTCTGAAGTTGGTCTTAATGCCAAGCGCTCTTCTAAAACATCATTACCAGCTTTTTCCACCCAATAAACTTCAGGAGTGAATCCATCAATATGCTCCGCTTCTTTTTTAAAAAAACCTTCAGGAATCAATGTTGGCATGAAAAAATTCTTGTGCCCCCCTTTTCTTCAAATCCTTCTCTATGTAATAGTACATGCGCTCCATTGCCTCAACAGACCAATTTTGAAAAACAATACACCCCTTAACGCCGTAACGAATATCCGCAAGTTCCGCTTCCTTAATTATTTCAGTGTACCACTCGCTTGGGTTCTTGTTTATATCAGGAAGCCTATTTTGTTCAGCCATTTTACATTCACTTTGATAGTTAAAGTTAATTAGATAAGTGTTTTAAAATACAGCTTTTCAGGTATAATCATAAACGGCGTAAAATACAACTTTGCCATGATACATTCCGGCAGGAATAAAATCAGAGCATTGGATTTTGGCAAGACCTGTTCTTCTAGATACCTCTTGAATTGATTGTTCAACTTCATTTCTTGCTTTTCGAAAGGCCGTCATTTCTTGCTTTGTTGAAGGCTCCCAGCGTTGAATATAATCCATTACAAGGTACTTTCCTATCCATGCAATTATTCGAGGTGTTCTAAGAATATAGCTAGATTTATTCAGAAGTTTTGATTGTCTATAATATTTGTGATGTTGATGTAGAAATTCTCTTACAGGATTATTTTGTCCAGCTTCTACAAATCCATTATCTTTGCTTGGACCTGTGTTTTTAACCGCAAAGCGCATATTATTGAATTTAAAAAGCCTGACACACCCCATACCTTGAGGAACTTTTTTTAATTTTCCAAAATTATTTGATGCAAGTTGGGCTCTTAACTCAGTAAGAGCTTCTTGTTGTTCTCTATGAGAAAATGAATTTCTTTTGAAGGCAGGATGATCAAAAATAGGCAATAATCTTTTTGAACGAATTGAATTAGGAAAAAATAATTTACTAATTGATGTTATTCTGCTTTTGAAACTCATGCAAATATATTCTTTAACTTATTATTTAAGCCTAATGCGCTAATTTTGAAGCGTCCTTCCATTAACCTTTATAAACCTTTCAGTGTGACTTTTACTTAATGTAAAAAGCCTAATTTTGTTAGGCCGTTGTTATTCCGGATGGAGTAACAGTTACCGCTTTTGGCGACATAGCGGAAGGTGAAGTAAAATGCGAAAAGATCAGGTTGTTAGTGCTCTTAAGAGACTTGAAGAGATTGCTCCTAAAAGAAATTTTAAACAATCCGTTGAATTAATGATTAATTTTACCGGGCTTGATATGAAAAAACCCCAGAACCAGGTTAGTGTTAAAGTTGCTCTACCGTATCCAACTGGAAAAGGTTCAGGGAAAGTTGTAGTATTTGCGAAATCTGATGAATTTATTGACGCTTTAAAACCAAAAGTTGATAAAGTAATTACTGACAAAGAAATTGAGACTCTAGTAAAAGACAAGGCGAAATTAGCCGAGTTAATGACTTATGACGCTATTTTTGCTGAAGGACCATCAATGATTACTGTTGCAAAGTATTTAGGACAGCAGTTAGCCCCTAAAGGAAAAATGCCAAAATTAATTCCGACAATCGCAAGCTTTGATGAGACACTCGCAAAAGCGCGTACACAAATAACTGTTTCAAATAAGAAAGGAAAATTCATGCCCGTAGTTCATGCTGTAGTTGGAAGAGAAGGAATGAAAGCAGAAGATATGGCTGCTAATATTGATGCGGTTTATGAAGCAGTAATGGCAGCACTCCCGCAAAAAAAACAAAACATAAAAAACACTTACATAAAAATGACTATGAGCCCGCCTATTAAAGTAGGAGAAGGTGAAGCATTATGACTAGTCACCTTAGAAAATGGAAAGAAGCTAAAAGAGAAGAACTTGTTAAGCTTGCCAAAGAGTTTCCCGTAATAGCAATTGCTACACTTGATGAACTCCCTGCAAATATTACCGCGGTTTTGAGAAAAAAGCTTAAAGCGACTTCAGAGGTTCGAGTTGCAAAAATAAGGGTAACTCAATTAGCACTAAAAGAATCAAAAATTGATACTTCAAAATTAGATCATATTGTGGAAAAAAGTATTTTAGTTATTTTCACTAAACAAAATCCTTTTGAATTATTTTCTTTTGTTAAAAAGAATAAAGGCTCGGCTGCCGCAAGAGAAGGGGATATTGCTGATATTGATATTTTAATCCAAGCAGGAGACACTGGACTTCCTCCAGGACCGGCACTCTCAACACTAAAAGCTGCGGGTTTGAGTGTTAAAGTTGCAGGACCAACTATCTCAATTTCTGCTGACAAGATTGTTGCAAAGAAAGGAGAAGTAATTAAAAAAGAAATTGCTGATGTTTTGGGAAAATTAAATATTAAACCAATGAAGATTGGAATGAAAATACTTGGAGTGCTTGACAAGAACGAGAATATGTTCTATGATTCAGCAGTACTTGATGTGGATGAAGAAGAACTTGCTAGTAAGTTCACGACAGCATACCAGCAGGCATTGAACCTTGCAGTGAATGCAGAAATCTTCAATGAGGTATCTACCGAGATTATAATTGCCAAAGCTGAACGCGAAGCAAAAGCGGTTAATAAAGCTATTGAAGGAGCTTCAGTTTCCGGGCAATGAATTTAAATAAAAGGATTATTTTTGTGAGGTGAAGTTATGCAGTACGTATACGCAGCTATGTTGCTTCATTCAGCAAAGAAAGACATTAATGAAGCGCATGTTGAGGAAGTTCTGAAATCAGCACATATAGAAGCTGATGCAGCTAAAGTGAAAGCTATGGTTGCTTCATTAAAGAACATCAACATAGATGATGCTATCGCTAAGGCAGCAGTTGCTACAGTAGCAGTTGGGCAAGGCGCAGCACCACACGTTGAAGAAAAGAAAGCTGAAGAAGAAGTAAAGAAAACTGAGGAAGAAGCAGCGGCTGGATTGGGAGCACTCTTCGGATAACTTCCACCAAATGTTGTTACTTAGTGCTACTTGACCGCTAAAAAGCGCGGTCAAGCAAGCAAATACTAATTCTAATAAAATTTTCCTGTTTAATCCGATTGGTTTTTTGGGTTTTAGAATTTTGAGCACTAATTTCGCGTGAAAGAATTAGTTTTATAATTTGATACAGCCCTACTTATTTTATGAAATTAGCCGCTCTATCGCTAGCTGTATTATTTATTGCCATTACGAGCGTTGCTTTTCTCGTTGGATGCACACAAAACGAAGTTTTGTCGTCAAATGATTCTAATCTTCTGCGAGTCGGGCTTGTGGTTCCACTTACTGGCGCAGTATCACAATTAGGAAACGATTTTGTAAATGGATTCATGCTGGCAAAAGACGACTTGAACAATCCGCATATTAGAGTTTATGTTGAAGATAGCCAATCCACGGCTGTAGGCGGGGTTAATGCTGCCAAGAAGCTCCTTGATGTTCAAAATGTTGATGTGCTCGTTTCTTTGCAAAGCGCGGTAGTAATGCCTGTTCTTGATATTGCTGATGACTATAATGTGCCCCTGATTGCCACATTGATTTCTGCAAATAATTTTACCCAAAGGAGTAAAAATGCTTTCCGCCTGTATTCCCCTGCAAAACAAAATGCTGAACTGATGGCTGATTTCGCCAATAAACAGAGTTTTCAAACTGTATCCTTTTTAACTGTCCTTGACGAGTATGGACAATCCATGAAAGAATCTTTTAAAGAAAAGTTTAACGGGCAGATCTTGTTTGACGAGAGTTTTGAAGTTGGTCAGCAGGATTATAGGACATTTTTGATGAAGTTACCCGACAATTCTGTATTATTTTTTGTTGGGTACAATCAGCATTACATAAATTTATTGAAAGAGAGGCAAGAACTTGGAAAAAAGATAACTATCTTGTCAAATGAAAATTTTGTGAGCAAATATTTGCAATCCCAATCTGGTCTGCTTCTTACAGATGGTTATGCTGTAGCGCCAGTATCAATATTATTCATTACTCAGAATAACAAATTTAATAATGATTTTGCAAAAAAATATTCTCACGCGCCGGATTTTTTAAGCCCCTTTGGGTATGATGTGTTTATGGTTCTTGACAAGACTGAGAAAAATGGCAAACCTTTGGCAAGTGCTTTATATGAGGTAAAAATTAATGGGTTGACTGGAGTAGCATCATTTGATGTTAATAGAGAATCAAATCCCGGGTTGTTAGTATTTAAGGTGGAAGATGGAAATGTCATTCCTGCGAAATAAGTAATTTTGTTGCAATAGTAGAAAAATTACTTGTTAAGTTATTTGTAGATTAATGCGTGTTTTTTTATTATTTCATTCTTCTTTTTCTCCAAGCAGTATTCTTATTAGTCTATCGCTTAGGTTTCCTGTTTCAATAGTATATTTCCAAATACTTCTTCCCAAAGGGGTTAACAAAACTTCAGTTAAACCAGGACCTCCACCCAGTCCTTCTTTTATTGTATTTGTCTCTATCAGTCCTGTTTTTTTTAGATATTTTATTTGTGTGTGGACAGGAGTTGAGGTATATATTGCGTTTTTGTCCCCATGTATGAAATATTTTCCCCCTTTTTGTCTCATTTTATATTCTTTGTATAATTGCGTTGTTAATTTTGGTCCAGTATATAATTGGGATAATATTTCAAAATCAGGATTGTAATAATGAGTCTCAGTATTTTGCGCAATTCTGAATTGATACATTGCCAAAATTGGTTCATAATCTTTGTGCACCCAGACTGAAACTGCTTTTCTTGTTCCAAAATCTGTAAAATGAGGCAATTTTTTTACCAGCCCAGCGGTTTCAAGTAATTGAAGTGATGCACTAATCAAGTCTTTGTTTTTGATTTCCCAAATTACTTTTAGTCGTGCCGCTAATTGTTTGCTTGTTAGCGGTGCTTTAGCTGAGTAAAGTTGCTCTTCTATCCCGCTAACCCAGTTATTCCTTTTGGAATCAATCAATCTGGCAAGTGCTTTTCTTATTTGGCTTGCGTCGCCTTCCCAACTTGCTACACGCTTTGCAGAAGTTGTTGCTAGCATATGCTTTGACAGTTCATGCATTTCTGGGGAATTGAATCCATATATCAGACCTATTGTAGCGAGCATATGAAACATATGCGATTTTCTCCCGCCAAGGTGTCTTTGTAGTTGTAGAGAGGTTGTCAAAACCTTTTTTGCAGCTTTTAGTCTTGCTAGTTTATTTTTTGATAATTTCCCTTGGCTTAATCTATGTTCTACTTGTTGTAAGAGTATTCTTTCTTGCGTGCTTTCCGACACAGTGGATAGTTGGTGTAAAGAAATTCTTTTTCCAAAACGAGTCATTCTGGTTACTATCCTGTTCACGCGTGTTTTTACTTTGTGTCCTTCTTTGGTATATTCAATTGTGCCCCAGTTTTCTTCACGCCCTGGAGGATTAATAACCCATTTTCTTGTTGAAGCCATTATAATAAATTGTAGTTTGTGGTGATTAATAAATATTCTTATTCTGCTTTATTTTTTCAAAAAACGATTTTGCAAAAAGATATTCTTGAAAATAACATTTATTAGTTTCTATAGTCTTTTTGGATTTTAAAAGCCTGCTTTTTATTTTGTTCTTATTTCGCATTAGCTAATTATTCATTTGAAGTATAAATCTCTTCTGGTCGGTGTGCTGTTCGTGAATTGTCTTACAAAAGTATTTGCTTTTAAACGAGTTTCCTCGCGAAAAATAAGTCAATTGACTTACTTTTAATTCGCTTCTTGTCGAAAAATTTTATTCAGTGAATAAGTTTTGAGAATGTATTTATACTAGTTAGTTGCAGGTACTAATTGGAAACGATTCATGAAAAGTGGAACGGACTTCCTATAGAGAGTTAGTCTAGCGAAGAATTCGCTAGTAATGTTTGGCGTCGGGTGCGTACTCACCAACGTGTGGCGTTACTTAATGTTACTTTTGTTCCCCGCGCCAAACTGATTTTTACATAGCAGTTATTTGAAAAAGTATTAAACTAATTGTATGAAAAAGTATTATAAACTTGGAATAACTTTAGAATAGCTATGAAAGAAACTCAAACCCAAGATGGATTTAAATCGTTTAAAGGATTCTCAAATTCCTCAAAACGGTTAACTTGTTTCAACATAGCTATTGCATTAATATTTGTTTTGCTTCTTGTGCCCCAAGTTTTTGCTATTCTCCCAAATGGGAACGTAAAAATATTTGCAGTAACTGATGATCATAAAGGAATGAGCGCGGATTTGTTTATTTATACAATTCCTGGAACAGGAAGGGCAGCTTTCATTACTTCAAGTTCGCTCGTGGGCAAAGATACCCAGACAACAGGAAATATTGCTCTGCAGATTGCTGAAAAATTGACAAGAGAGAAATTAACTGACAAGGATATTGTTTTTGATATTAGGGCTAATGCAACTGAAGTGGATGGCCCAAGCGCGGGCGCGGCAATGACTCTTCTTACTTATTCAATGTATTCTGAAAAACCAATTCCGGAAGGAGTAGCGATTACTGGAACAATAAATAATGACGGTTCAGTCGGTATGGTTGGCGGTGTTGGCCCAAAAGCACAGGCCGCGGCAAAAACGGGAATAAAATTATTCATGATACCAACCGGCGAAGCTGTGACTGAGCTTGATGATGATGGAAAATTCGAAACAGTAAATCTTCTTGAATACGGGCCAAGAAAATTGGGAATTAAAGTAGTTGAAGTCAGCACAATAACTCAGGCAATTGAATATGCTTACATGAATTTTGATGATATTATTGTTGATTCAAATATTGCATTACAAACATTTATTCCAGCCCCGATAAAGTATGATGATATTCTTTTACCAATGAGAAAAATTTCAGAAACATATATTTCAAATGCAACAACTAATGTGGATAATGCAAAGAAAGCACTTGACCAAAGTACGCTTGTGGAATCAGAACTAGCTGACTATTATGTTAAATATGGAGCGACCAGAAGAGGAGTTGAAATGTCAAAAAGATTTTTGGACCAGAATTATCTTTACTCTGCAGCAAATTATGCTTTTAGTTCCAGCGTAATGGCTATAACAATAAATGAAATTGCGCTAAACCCAACTTTATTGTCAGAAAACTCTAATTTGCTTTCAAGTAAAATTTCGGTATTAGAAGCCGAGATTAATTTAGTAAAACAAAAATCAGAATTTTTTTCAATGGACAGGTTTGAATGGATAATCGGCGCCCAGCAAAGACTAGCATACGCAAAAAACGCTATTGATAAAATCAATAATACCCAATTAGTTACTGTCGACGTGCCTGCTGATTCTTCAAGTAGCAGCAAGGATGCGCAAAAGCAACTGTTGTTCGATAAAGTTTATGAATATGCTTCGGCAAAGGCATGGGTTGGGATAGCAAAAGAATT
>JAPLVQ010000175.1 GCA_026397035.1 Candidatus Iainarchaeum sp. | reverse complement strand
TCCAACGGGAAGAGAAGACCCCACGGAAGTTTACTACAGCCTGATGTTGTGGTATGGTTTTGTGCGTACAGTGTAGATGGGAGCCATCGAAGCGATTTCGTCAGGAATTGCGGAGGCAACAATGTAACACCATCCTCATGAAAACATACTGCTTACCCTTTCTAGGGGACAGCATTTGGTGGGTAGTTTGGCTGGGGCGGCACGCTCTTGAAAATGTATCAAGAGCGCCCAAAGGTATGCTCAGGCGAGTCAGCAATTCGCCGTAGAGTGCAAGAGCAAAAGCATGCTTAACTGTGTTCATAATAGTATTGAACGCGGGAAGGAAACTTGGGTCTAGCGAACGCTAGTGCGCCTCTTAATAGGGCCCTAGTTCTCATGGCATCCTGGCTGTGCATGAGCAGCCAAGGGTGGAGGGGTTTACTCATTAAAGCCGTACGTTAGTTGGGTTAAGAACGGTGCGAGCCAGTTTGGATACTATCTGTTGGAGTTGTTGATTGACTGAGGGGAAGATGCTCCGAGTACGAGAGGAACAGAGCGTCGCAGCCTCTGGTGTGCCAGTTGTCTGACAAGGCATTGCTGGGTAGCTACGCTGTAGTGGATAAGAGCTGAATGCATCTAAGCACGAAGCCATCCCTGAAAAGAGTCAATCTTTGTTGAAGCGGTCGTGAAAAACCGACTGAATAGACACGAGCGCGCTCTTAGAAGAAGAGTTTGATAGGTTGCGGATGTAAGCACAAAGCTTTTAGCGATGTGTTAAGTCTTGCAAAACTAATTGCGCAAGGTTGCTTAAAATAAAAGCTAGTTCAACATTTTTGGATTCCGCATCACTGTATATATTTACGGTCCTATGCTGCCTTGTAACAAAAACGAGCAGTTATTTTTTACTTTGCCTTGCGAGAGCAAGGTCAATTGTTTTTTTTTGATTTTTGTACTCAATTTATTTTTAATTAGTTTTTGATTGTTTTAAGCTTTTTTGTTAAAAAATGGTAGTTATTAAGGTTTTTTCATTTTTTAATTCAGGCGGTTTGTTTTTCTAACCGTAACGCTGAAATATAATACTGTTGTCTTTGGTTCTAGTTGGTGGACTAATCGGTTGTCCTGGAAAGGATATGTCAAAGACAGCCTCTTTCCGTTGTTTTATCCATTGAACCAAAGATTGGACTATAACTCTTTGGCTAAAACCAGCAACGGTAATGCTTCTCATTTGCATGAAGGAGATAACCACTAGAACCAGCTGAATGGTTATGAATAATCTCAGCAATAGAATGTGTTCGTGGAACTCTTTCACCGAGTCCAATTCCAACTAATATTTAGTAAGTTTTGGTGAGTGTGTCAGAGAGGATAGTGTACTGAAGAAGTATTTTCGAGGATGTTTTTATGGCTAAGAGAAAGAAAAGAGTTGCGAGAAAATCATCTAAGCGGGTTTCTAAGAAGGTTTCTAAGAGAATTTTGAAGAGATTAAAAAGCAGTAAACATCCTCGAAGGGCAAGTAAGAAGAGCAAGAAATCAAAGGTTCATAAACTGATTAGATTATTTAAGAAGTTCAAAAAGAAACGCTGATTTTGAATTCTTTGTTTATTAGAAGCGTTGATTTTGAATTCTTTGTTTTTTTTGGGTTTCTTTCTTTTCAGAAACTTTATTCTTCTCAAAGTTTTTTCTTCTTAAATCTTTTTCTTCTTAAATCTTTTTCTTCTTAAATCTTTTTCTTCTTAAATCTTTTTCTTCTTAAATCTTTTTCTTCTAAAATATCCCTTCTTTTAGGGTTGTGGGTAAAGAATAAATACCTATTTTTGGTTTTAGACAATTGACGTATTTTTTGTTTTCTGGTGTTTTTGAATTATCATTAATAAGTATTTTGCGTAATGAATTACTTAGTAAAAAAGGGTTTTGTAATGGTTTTAGCAGGAAATTGATTTCTTGAGGGTCTTTTAATGGATGGGGTTAGTGAGGCATTTCGTGTTCTGAGTTTTTTTGGATTAATACTATTTTTAATCGCAATAAGCGGAGTGGTTTTTGCTGATTCAATAAGTAGAAATGGGGGGGATTTTTCAACTGATAATTCAATTGGAACTATTAATTGGGTAAATCCGTCTGGAGCTCAATATTTGGATAATTCTTTTGCAACAATAAATATTATTGGCAATTCTGAAGTTACGCAATATCTCAAAGTAACTAATTTTGGATTTAATATTCCTGCCAATGCAATTATTAGTGGGATTGTAGTGTCAGTGGATAGAAACGAAAGTGGGAGTACTGGAAGGGTTTTTGATAATAGTATTAAATTAGTAAATAATGGGGTAATAGTTGGAACTAATAAAAGTATTGGTTCTGAGTGGCTGTCCGAAAGTACTTATGTTAAAGGCGCTTATTCTTTTTATGGTGGAATTAATCAGGATTGGGGGCAAGACTGGAATTTTGCGAATATAAATAATCCTAATTTTGGTGTTGTTATTTCAGCAAGACATGATGGCACGGATGATTTTAGAAATATAAGCGTGAATCATGTCATGATTACTGTTTATTATTTTATTGATACTACTGCTCCCCAAATAACTGCGCCTTCGGGAATTGTTGCTGAGGCAACGAGTTTGGGCGGGGCAATAATACTTTTTGATGCTAATGCAACTGATACAGAGAGCGGGGTTAAATCTTCTTCTTGTTTTCCTACTTCGGGTTCATTATTTTCGCTGGGGGATACGATTGTGAGTTGTACTGCAACAGATAATGCAGGAAACATTGGACTTCCTTATTTGTTTAATGTAATAATTCAGGATACAACAAAACCCGTATTAATTTTGCCTCCTGATTTTATTGTTTCAAAAGATAGTTTGAATAGTGCGGTAGTAAGTTTTTTTGTTAGTGCGGCTGATTCTGTGGATCCAGCAGTAATTCCTGTTTGTGTTCCTGTTTCGGGTTCAATGTTTTCTATTGGCACAACAGTTGTTAGTTGTGATGTGAATGATTTTTCAGGAAATGAAGCAACAGGTAGTTTTAGTGTTGCTGTAACTAATGCTGTTCCTGTTTTGGATTTAATTGGTGCTCGAACTGTGGATGAGAATAATTTATTAACATTTGCTATTTCGGGCAGTGATGCTGATGTGGTTGATGGTAATGTGTTAGTGTTTTCTGTTAGTGGTCTTCCTAGTGGGGCGGATTTTAATTCAGAGACAAACACTTTCAGCTGGACTCCTGGATTTAATCAGTCTGGGATATATTACATTGATTTTAATGCGACTGATGGAATTGATTCAGCTGGAGAGAGGGTAATGACAATAGTAAATAATGTAAATAGAGCCCCTGTTGTAAATATGATTCCTGCAAGTAGTGTTGTTGTTGGGGGTGTTGTGAGTTTTGTTGTTTCTGCGACTGATTCTGATGGGGATTTGGTAATATTTTCAACGGACTTGAATGCTCTTTTTAGCGGCGCAGATTTTAATTCAGAAACAAATATTTTCAATTGGAATACCATCGGGGTTCCAATTGGAAGTTATACTATAGTTTTTACTGTTACTGATGGAAATTTGAGTACAGATGCTAATGCAGTGATTATTATAACTACAGTCCCCGCCCCAGTTCTTTTGAATTCAAACGGAGGAAGTTACTCTGGGGGGAGTAGTGGAGGGATTAATTTAATCAAACCAAATACAACAGGGATTGATACTAATGTTCCAATAATTGCGCCCCATACTAATGAGACTGTGGGAGTTGGGGCAGGGAATATTCCTGTAAGCGGTGTGAAAGAGATTATTCCTTTAAGTGGCGGAACTGAGACTATTCCTTTAAGTCGTGGAATAGAGAATTTAATTATTAGTACTTTAAATGGTGGTTTAGGCGGAACAACAAATACAACTAAGGGTGTAACTAATCCTTTTGCGGGCGTGGCTTCGGCAAACGGTTTGTTTGCTTTTGGTTCGCCAGAATCTTCAGCAATTTCAGGAATAATTATTGCCGTTGCTTTATTTGGGGCTGGCTTTTTCTTTTGGAAAAGAAGGTAATTTAATTGATAAATGAGTTCCTTTATTTTTGTCGAATTAATTTTCTCGTTCGCCAATAAATACAATTAAATATTATCAAAGCGTTTCTTTTGTATGCCTGCTCCAATAAGACGTTATGCAAGTTTTTTCGCGAAAAGTGCTCTTCGGGCGGGGGTAGGTGCGGGAATGAATACTTTAAATCGTTTGCGTAATTCCCGTCAGGGTCATGTTGGAAAAATGAATGAACAGTATGCTAAATCATTAAGAGAGCGGGCTGCTAGAATGGAGATGGAAGAATATCAAGGACATGATTTGGAAGCAAAGAGGGTTTCTCAAAGAGACCAAAGAGAATTACGGCAACAGCAATTACAGCAGCCCTTAATTTTGAGGGAAACTCAAAATAGTATTTATCAGGCTTTAATGCTTAAATTTCGCGGGCAAAGAGTAGATGTAAAACGATTGACTGTGATTGCGATGAATCTTTCAAGAAATATTGACGGGCAGATGCTGCTCGGGTTGAGCCCTAATCAAAGAGTATCGCTTCTCCTTGATGTTTTGAATAGAAGTTCTTCAATAAATAGAGTTATTCAGAATTATAACGAGAGGGATTTAGAAACAGTGTCAGAAGAGATTCAGGGACACTTAGAACGTGCACTTCGGCAATAACTATTTTAAGTAATCTTATCTAAGTTTTTTTGAATTAGTTATTTTTTGATGCTTAAGCGAACCTTTTTAAGCTTCGGGAGAAGCAATTATTTTAGTAGTGGGGGATTCAGCTAACGGCGCTCCGCTGGAGCTGCTGAGGAAAGTCCGCTCACCGCGTTAACGCTTTTTGATCGCAAGATTAGAAAGTGAAACAACTCCCGAGAGGGAGTCCGGTTCAACAGAAACGATGCGGNNNTGGGATGAAACGGGGGCCGGTTGAACGCATAGTAACGAAAGTTGTTATGCGGCGGTGCAACTCCGAAAAGGAGGCTTAGGTTAATGCTGATCCGGCGACGCGCTTTCGCGTCACTAAACCGGGGAACAAAAAGTGGCTTACTTCCCACTGCTATTTTATTTATTGCTCAATGGCAGCATATACAATTCGATATGTAACTTCTACAAATCAATTATTGCTATTTTTAGTTTTCTTGTTTTTGGGTTAAATCCGAGTGCGAGTACGTTTGAGATGGAAAAGTCAGGGTAATACTTTGCGTAGAAATCTGTGCTTGTAGCATAAAACATATCGAATTGCCTGCATAATTCTATATCAATATTTTCTATAAGATCCCGCAGATTTTTTTTGGTTAAACCATTTTTTCCAGCTATTTTAATAAATTTTTGCGCCAGAATTAATTCTTCCCCTTTGGGAATGGGATGACCCCCTTCCAATGTTAATTCTAGGGCTTTAAGGGAGGGTCTGCCATGATATTGTTGTGCACAAAATTTGGGAGTGCTTTTAACATTAACTACTTCAAACAAAGTATTTTGTTTTCTTAAAAATTTTGAAAAAATATTAGAATCAATTAGTTCATGAGCAGATCTTTTCAAAGCAATTCCTTTTTCTGCGGAATAAAATAACTTTTTTCCAGACCTTGAATTAAAAGCCCTTTCTTTGGGATATAGTAGTTTATTCAAACATTCTTTCCCTACTTCCTCAATAGCTCTTCTATAGTCAGCTCTTCTTCTTGAAATATCTAAATTGCCAGGTTTTGGTTTTTGCCTGTTTTGCTCCCATTTTGCTTTGGTCCTTGAGTTGTAAACTTTTCGTCTTCTTGGTCCAGAAAGAATATTTGGCTGCATAGTAGAATACCTCTTGGTGATTTAAAATTCTTTCTCCTGCTTTGATTTGAATTTGTTAATTAGCCGAGGGAAAATTATTCCAAGAATCACCAAAATAACCCCTGCAAGGCTCAGCCAGTTTCCTAAATCGTCGGCTAAAGTGTTTTCATATTTGAGTTCAATTGTTCCATTGCTGTGCACGAGCATAAAGCCGGGCGCTGCTTTGTATATTTTGAGTTCTTTTCCATCCTTATAAGCGCGCCAGTTGGGGAACTCAGAAATTTTAATGAGGATTGGGACAGCTGAATTTGAATCCACTCTGAATTTGATGTATTCCATTGTCGGTGATTTTTCAAGTATAGTAACTTTCTCTTTTCCCGTTCCAATCATTCTTGGTATTTCTTCATCAGTAAATATCCCGTTTTTGACTTCTTCACTGAGAAACCACACAGGAGCTAATTCGAACCACTCATTTTTTGGAATTATTTCAGGGTAATAATCAAGTACCTCGATGAGATTTGAATCGGATACCTTGTAAAGCACATAATCATATCTTTCTGGCGTTTTTCCTTTGTTAAATTTATATTCGGTAATTATTCGTTTGACAGGGGTCCAGTCCAGACCAAAGCTCTTTGTTGAGATAGCATAATTAATATTTAGAATATTAAATTGTGCCGCAAGTATTTCTTGAACAGTTTCGCGACTGAGCCTCCTTGCGGCTCCATAATCGACCGAATACCACCATGCGCTTGACCAGTCAGAATTGAATTCAAGTTCAAGATCGTAGACAAAGCGTGCCAAAAGCGATGATTCCTGATAAAGCCCTCTTGCGCCCTCAACTTTGTTTAACATTGGGATTTCGTGCTGGAATTCATGTTCCGTATCATGTTCCCAGGGCACTGTGTAAATAAGCACTCTTCCGTCGATGTTATTTGGAAGCGGATTGAATTGTTTTGCAATTGCCCCTTCTGCAAGAATTGCGGGTCCTGTGGCGACCGCAACAATCATAACAATTAGGGCGCCAGCGCAAACTATAGAATAATCTTTTTTCAGCAAAAAGAAAACCAGTATCGGTATTGATAATAAAACAAACATTCCGAATCTGTACCAGTGCATCGT
>JAPLVQ010000151.1:16209-18947 GCA_026397035.1 Candidatus Iainarchaeum sp. | reverse complement strand
CTTATTTTGTTTTTTTCCTGAACAAAAGGTTTTTTAGATTCTTTTTGTTTAGGAAAAACAATTAACTGGCATTATTGATAAAGTGAAATTAAAATAAAAAGAGAGCAAATAAAAAGAAGAAATAGAAGGATGAATAAAAAGAAGAAATAGAAGGTGGGATTATGATTGAAAAAACACTTGTTTTGATAAAACCCGACGGAGTGCAAAGAGCGCTAAGCGGGGAAATAATAAAAAGATTTGAGAACGTCGGACTCAAAATAGTTGGAATGAAGATGGCATGGATTGATGAAGAATTAGGGGCAAAACACTATGCTGATGTTAGAGTAAGAAAAGGAGACAAAGTGTTTAATGCAGTGCTTAAGCTCATAACTATGGGGCCTGTAATTGCAATGGTGCTTGAAGGAATAGACGCTGTAGAAATAGTTCGAAAAATGTGCGGACCAACAGAACCAAAATCAGCATTACCTGGAACAATAAGAGGGGATTATGCGCATGTAAGCTATGCTTATTCAGACACAGTCGGGGAAGCTGTAAGAAATGTAGTGCATGCTTCAGGTTCAAAAGAAGAGGCAAAAACAGAAATAGACTTATGGTTTAACGAAAAAGAAATACATGACTATCCATCAGTACACGATTTGCATATTTTGCACAAAAAAGTAGAGCTGAGAAAAAAATAAAAAATTTTGAATCGATTCTTTATTTTTGAAATAAAGATAGAGAGTATTTATTTTTAAAGGTTGAAAAATGGATGCGTTGATAATAGCAAAACCTGTACTCATAAATTTGGGAAAAGTGGGGGAGCTGATAAAAGAAATTGAGGAAACGGGTGCAATAATTAACGGAATAAAAACAATGCTAATTGATATTCACAAAATTGACGTGCATATTAATGAAGAGAAAGAAAGCGAGAAGAAAGCAAAGCTTTTGGGAGCAAAAAAAGTTCCTGCAGTATTAATCGTGATAAGCAGTAAATGCGCTGAAAAGTTATCAAACGATATCAAGAAAAAATATTCTGAAAAAGTGCATACCTCGTTAAATCCAGAAATAGCGAAGTACGAAATACAGCGCTTTTTTAGTGAAGATGAAATTTTTAGCTATGGGAAAACTGAAGGGGAATTGTTTTGGGGAAAAGAAAGCAAAGAATGGAAAAAATATGCTAAGAAAAGCGTACTAGAAATAGAGAAAGAAATTAAAGAAAAAAATATACTGAAAGCATAAATAGTATGATGGTAAAAATAGCAGTTGAATGAAAGATGAATAGTTTGAGAAATTAATTTTTGTAAAAAATGGGTGAGTTATGTGATTAGACAGCCGATAATTACTGTTTTAGGGCATGTTGATCACGGCAAAACTTCTTTACTTGACGCTATTAGAAACGCTAGGGTTGCTGCAAAAGAAGCGGGTGCAATGACATAGCATATAGGAGCAACAGAAGTACCTATTGCTGCTATTGAAAGCGTTGCGGGGGCGCTCATTAAAAAATTTGGCTTTAATCTGAAAATTCCAGGGTTACTATTTATTGACACACCCGGACACGAAGCTTTCACAAATTTGAGAAAAAGAGGAGGAGGAATTGCGGATCTTGCAATACTAGTAATTGATGCTATGCAAGGAATACAACCGCAAACAGTCGAAGCAATAGAAATTTTGCGCTCATACAAAGTTCCATTTGTAATAGCGATGACAAAAATTGATTTATTGAATTTTTATTCTTCAAAGGAAGGAAGTTTTCTTGAAAATCTTGCTTCGCACAATGAAAGAAGCAAACAATTGTTTGACGAAAAACTATACACGCTTGTTGGTCAGTTATATAAACATGGTTTTGAAGGGGAAAGATTTGACAGATGCGCTTTTGGAAAACAAATACCAATAGTACCCGTATCAGCACACACAAAAGAAGGACTGCCGGAACTACTTACTCTACTTGCGGGACTATCACAAAAATATCTTGAAAAGAAACTTGAAATAAGTCTTGATGAAACTGCTAAAGCCGCCGTACTTGAATCAAAAGAAGAAAAAGGCTTAGGAAAAACAATCGATGTTTTGCTTTACAATGGCTCACTCAAAGTGAATGATGAAATTGCAGTACTGAAAAAAAGTGGAGTAATAACAACCAAAATACGCGCGCTCTTACAACCAAAACCAATGCAGGAAATGCGAATGACTAAAGAAAAATTTGTTTCAGTAAAAAGCGTATCTGCCGCGTGCGGAGTAAAAATAGCTGCGCCAAATCTTGATGATGTGCTTGCAGGATCAACGCTAATCCAAGTCAGGACAGGAAAAGAAATCGAAGAGCTGAAACTTGAAATGAAAGAGCACAGTTTTGTTTCAGAAAATAAAGGCTTAATAGTAAAAGCGGATGCTATCGGGTCGCTTGAAGCGATGATGAATTTATTGAAAAAAGAAGGCTGTGTTTTAAGAAAAGCCGAAATAGGGAATATAACCCGAAAAGATGTAATGGAAGCAGCCGCAATGACATGCGAAAATCCATATCTGGGAGTAGTACTTGGATTTAATGTTGCGAATGAGGCTGATGCTAACGAAGAAGCAAATAAACGCTGTGTACGAATATTTAATGAAAAAGTTATTTATCATTTAATTGAAGGATATAAAAGTTGGGTAGAAGAATCAAAAAAAGCCGCTAAAACTAGTGAAATGGCGTGCCTTGTATGGCCGGTGGAACTAGAAGTACTTCGAGGAAAAGTATTTAGAAATAATAAACCAGCTATTGTTGGTGT
>JAPLVQ010000151.1:13539-16193 GCA_026397035.1 Candidatus Iainarchaeum sp. | reverse complement strand
GTTGGTGTAAAAATACTTGAAGGAAGGCTAAGAGACGGCTGGATGATAATGAACAAAGAAGGCAAAATTATGGGGAAGGTTGCCGGAATGCAAAACGAAGGAAAATCCCTAAAAGAAGCAAAAAGAGGGGAAGAAATAGCAGTATCTATTGATGGAGCAAATGTAGGAAGAAACCTCTTTGAAGGAGATCATCTATATTCTTGTATACCAGTAAAGCAGTATTGCAGTCTGGAAAAGTATTTGGATGATTTTAGCAGTGATGAAAAAGTACTTTACAAGGAAATAAAAGACAAGCAAAAAACAATTGATGAGAGCAAATAAACTGTCAAAAAGAGGGGAATAAGCGAGTATAAAAGTGTTGCGGATTAGGAGATAATTAAGTTACATGTAAAAAATTATCAGCGGGGGATTTGAATGAAAATAGTGGTGAGCGACCAGAAAACAGGTAAAGCGTACATGGCTAGTTCTGAACAGGAACTCTTTGTAGGCAAAAAAATAGGGGAAATAGTAAAGCTTGATGAGGTAGGACTGGCAGGGTTTGAAGCAAAAATTGCCGGCGGAAGCGACAAACAGGGATTTCCTATGAATGTATCCATGCAGGGAAGTGCAAGAAAAAAAATCTTTACTGCTGAAGCTCCGGGATTTCATGCTACTCGAAAAGGCGAAAGAAAAAGAATTTCAGTAAGAGGAAATACAGTAAGTAATGAAACATCCCAATTAAATGTAGTAATTACAAAAGCGGGTGCTGTTAAAATTGAAGAAGTACTCGGAAAGAAAGAACTAAGCGAACAGGATCAGATAAGTGCGAAAGAAAGAATGATAAAGAAAAGTCTTGAACTTGCCGGAAGCGCTGAACTTGGAAGCGGAGTAAAAAAGGCAAAACACTAAAAAAACAAAAAGCTTTTTTTTGGCTGATTTTTTCCAAAGAAAAGCTTTTTTTTTAAACTATAAATCGGAGAAGCGGTTTGATGAAGAAAAACATGGATTTAGAAGAAAAAAGTTTGGTAAAGACTGTCAAAAAAATCCATACAGTTGAAGAAAAAAAAGAATCTGATAAAGAAACCGATAAAGTTAAAGAGAAAAAATCTAAAACAAAAAAGATAGGTGCTGAAAAAGTTAGCACCGAAAAAGTAAATGCTGAAAAAACTAGTGTTGAAAAAGTAAGTACGGAAAAGACTGGTGCGGAAAACAAAATTGCTGAAAAAGAAAATCTTCCTAGCCACACTCAATCCCCTGTTGAGGAAAAAAAAGAGTCTAAGGAAAAAGAGTCCCACCAAAAATCAACTGCAAAAGAAACGGCTCACACTAGCCAAAAAATTAAAAAAGAAGTTTTCCAATCAGAAATAAATATTGGAATGATTGGACACGTTGATCATGGAAAGACTAGTCTGACTAAAGCTCTGACTGGGAAATGGTGTGACACTCACAGCGAAGAAATGAAAAGAGGAATATCAATACGCTTAGGGTACGCGGATGTAATATTTTACAAACTCAAAACTGATTCTGGATTTGTTTATTCAAATGCTACTGAATATAATGGAAAACCGGCTGTAGCGGTTTCTAAAAGAAATGTAAGCTTTGTTGATGCGCCAGGACACGAAACACTAATGACGACAATGCTAAGCGGAGCAGCGCTGATGAACGGAGCGGTACTGGTAATCGCAGCAAACGAGCCTTGTCCGCAGCCAAGAACAATCGAACACTTAATGGCTTTAAAATTTGCGGGCGTTGATAAAATAGTTGTCGCTCAAAATAAAATTGATTTAATAACAAAAGAGCAGGCGATTGAAAATCAGAAAGCAATTCGAAACTTTCTTGACAGCTACGGCTATAAAGATGCGCCAATAATTCCAACAGCAGCAAACTTTGGTGTGAACATTGATTCACTAATTGAAGCAATTGAAACGTATATTCCAACGCCAAATTTTGAAACAACAAAACCGCTTAAAATGTTTATTGCAAGAAGTTTTGACATTAATAAACCGGGAACGAAAGTTAAAGATTTGAAAGGTGCAATAATCGGCGGAAGCATAGCTCAAGGAATTGTGAATATTGGTGATGAAATTGAACTAGCTCCAGGACTTGAAGGATCAACAAAAATTAAAGTATTAAGCATTGCAACAGACCAAGGGTTATTGTCTTTTGCAAGACCAGGCGGATTAATTGCAATAGGAACAGATCTTGATCCTGCTGTTGGGCAAAACGACAGACTACGCGGGCAAATTGCCGGAAAAGCCGGGACACTTCCTAAACCGGTAAAAGAATTGTCAGTCAAATTACATTTATTCGAAAGAATGATAGAGCAAAATATCAAAGAGAAAACCATAATTAAAGTAACTGACCCGCTTGTAGTAACAATAGGAACAAACACTGCAATAGGATTTGTCGTAAAAACTGACGGGAAAAGCTGTATGCTTAATTTGAAAACAGAAGTAATAGCTGAAAAAAATGAAAAAGTGGCCCTAAGCAAAAACATCTCCGGACAATGGAGGCTAATCGCTTACGGGGAAGTAATTTAATGGTGGTTTTGATTACTAAAAAAATCAAAATAATTCTTGATACTAATTTCTTACTCACTATGGTGAGGCACAAAATAAGGGGATTTGAAGAAATAAAGCAAAAGCTCCCAAGCGAATTCTTTACTTTAAGCAGGG
>JAPLVQ010000151.1:6617-13527 GCA_026397035.1 Candidatus Iainarchaeum sp. | reverse complement strand
CTTTTTGAACTTGAGGGGATTGGTAAGAGCGACAAGAAAGTAAAAAAAGAAGTTGTGATAGTTAAGCAACTCTTGAAGAATAATAATGTTAAAGTGATTGAGAGCAAGCGAGAAGATGTTGATTCAGAGCTGGTTGAATTAAGTAAAGATTATGCGATAGCCACTAATGATAAAGAGTTGAGGAGAAGAATAAAGGAAGCAGGCGGGAAGACTATTTATATTAGGAGCTTGACTTACATTGCGACTGATGAACTAGTGGAAGAATAACTTTCGGGTTGTATTTAGGGGTTTAGTAAGAAAAAGAGCTGGTTTTGATTGTGTTTTGTTTGATTCTTGACTTTAATACCAATTGTTGGACATATTTTTCGTTTTGTTGAGAAGATTTTAGATTAAATTTTGCCCTAAAAGTATGGTTTTTAAACATGGCGTTTGGTTAAATTATTAATCAACCCTTAGCTTGGGGAATGAGTAAGGAAGAAGTTTTTAGTTGAAAATATTTGAATTTTAGATGATTTTTAGCATTTAATCAGATTATTACGAAGGTGAGCTAATGTTCTACAAAACGAAAATAGTTGACAAAGTAAGGGTTCCACCAAAAAAATTGGGAACGAAAATAAAAGATTCATTGCTTGAAATCTGCAGAGAAGATTATGAAGGAAGAATAAAAGACGAGTACGGCGTAATAATTGCAATCACTGGGATAGGCGAAGTAGGAGTAGGGCACGTAATACCAGGTGACGGATCAGCTTATTATGAGGCAGAAATAGAAATGCTTACTTATAAACCGCACGCGCAGGAAATAACAAGAGGAACAATAACCGAGTCCACCGAATTTGGAGCATTTATTAGAATAGGTCCAATTGAAGGGCTAATTCATGTAAGCCAAATAATGGATGACTTCATTAATTACGACGCAAAATTACCAGGGTTTATCGGAAAAAAGACTGATAGAAGATTAGTTCCTGAAGACAATGTTCTGGCTAGAATTGTTACAATTTCTCTCAAAGGAGACACTTCCAGTTCAAAAATAGGGCTTACAATGCGGCAACCATTCCTTGGAAAAGCGGATTGGGCTAAAATTGAGGAAAAAGGAAAAGATGTTAAAGGAAAAAAGAAAGACAAAGCTGAAGCAGGGGAAAAACCAAAGAAAGAAGCTAAAGGAAAAGAAGAAAAGAAAGAATGATTAATTGAAAAATAGGCTAAGCAATAGTATTTAAGTTTAAAAAGAGTATGAAAATAATATTTTTGAATAAAAGGTGAATTTAATGTTGAAAGAAAAAGCGTGTAGAACTTGCAGGTTTATTGTTGAAGAAGGAGACACCTGCCCGAATTGTAATGAAAAAGCATTTACTACTTTTTGGAGAGGATATGTTGTGATAATCAAACCGGAAGAAAGCGAAATAGCTAAAAAAATGGGCATAACAAGAAGAGGAAAATTTGCTCTAAGGCTGAGCAGGTAAATTATTTGGCGGGAAGTTTTTTGTTGAAATTATTGCTGGGGAAAGTAAAGCATGGATTTATTTTTTAAAAGGTGGATTGATGGAAGTTAAAATAATTGAAAAAAAGAGAAACGAATTAATGAAAAGAAATGAGGTGCTCGCTGAAGTGAAGGAAAAGACAATTCCGTCAAGACAGCAAATAAGAGACAAACTTTCAGCACTCGTTGGCGCTCCAGCAGACGCAATAATAGTAAAAAAAATAGCAACGAACTTTGGTTCTCCAAGAGCAAAAATATTTGCTAATATTTATGATACTGCTGATGAAATGAAGAAAACAGAAGTAAAATATTTAAGAGAAAGAAATTTCGGAAAAGAGAAAAAAGCAGAAAGCGTAGCGGGGCCAGAAGCTCCTCCAGCAAACTTTAAGAAATGAATTTTTTATTTTTGGAATAAAAAGTAAGGGATTTTTGAAAGGTATATTATGAAAGTATTAGCAGAAATTTTTGATAAAAGTGTTTTTTAGTAAATATTATTGGTGGTAAAAAATGGCTGGAAAAGAAGAAAGAAAAAAGAAATTAAAATCGGAAAAATATGATATTTCAACAGGCGTTTTGAAGAGAAAAGGAAAATTCTGTCCAAAATGCGGACCTGGGGTATTTTTAGCCGAACACAAAGACAGATACTCTTGCGGAAAATGCGGATACATGGAAAAAAGAAAGTGAAAAACCCTGTTTTTTTGGCTTTTTGAGTGAATTTTTAGCTGTTTTGGCGAAAGAAAAGCTTTTATGCATCCAAATAACATTATTGATAGATGAATAAATCAAAATTTGTTTCAAAAGCAGCAAGACCAAAATCTAATTATAAGGCTAGTCAAAAAGAGGCTCTGTATCAAAAATTAAATGCTCTTAATGCTGAGCAAGAGTTTATTGCAAGAAGACAAGCTTGGATTGACAGATGGAATATACCCGAACCTAAAGCTAAAAAATTGGATTTGGGGCGTGGACCCAAAATTGAAAATTCCCCATATCACTTTCAATACTATGTTCTGCGTTTAAGCCGAAAACATGAATTGGCACGGTCTATGTTGAATGCGGACAGTGAATACTGACGAAGAGCAAACTTAAAGAATTTAGCAAAAATCGGAGAAATTAAAAAAAAGCTTTCTAAAAAGTGATGTTTGAAAATCAAATTTTATTACAGCGCTATCTTTAAATTAAACAACCCCTCTAGTACATTATGCTATATGAACTCTTAATGGCGCTTTTTCTTCTTTTTCCTTTCTTGTGGGAAAGAGTGATGAAAAAGCATTCTTGGAAAAAAGTTTTTGCTCTTATACTCCCAGTAAACAAGTCAAAGAAGAAAGAACTTTTTGGGGCATTAAAACTGTTTGTTCTCTTAGGAGTTATATCAATAGTAATCTCAATAATTCTTTCTCTTTTTGGAATAACGGATATAGAAAAAGTCGGGGACTTGATGATTGCCCTTTCAAAGGAACAATTAGTTTGGTTTATTGCTACTATGATAATCGCAGTGTTCATTGAAGAAGTATTTTTCAGGGCATTTTTACAGAAAAAAACAGGAATAATTATCTCCAGCGCAGTATTTGCCGTTTTTCATTACGGGTACGGCTCCATTGGGGAAATAATCGGCGCCTTTGTACTTGGATTAATCCTTGCCTGGTGGTTTAAGAAAAACAATTCAATCCTCCAAAACTACCTGGGGCATTTATTGTATAATATTTTTGCAATCGTAATATACTTAATTTTATAGTAATAAGAAATTCATGCCAAATAGCAATGTCGAGTAATTAGTTGAATGATTAGGCAGGATTTATAGTTACTGTAATATTTTTTACAAGATGATTTACATGAAGTGCTTCGGAATTGAATCAACAGCCCATACATTTGGGGCAGCAGTAATTGAAAGCGACATTGATTATGTGAATTATGAAAAAGCCACTTGTGTAATACTTTCAAACGAAAAAGATTCTTATACTACAGAAAAAGGAGGGATGATTCCGCGCGACCTGGCGGAACACCACTATCAAGCTGCACCATCAGTAATTAAATTAGCACTAGAAAAAGCGAATGTAAAACTTAGCGAGATTAATTTAGTTGCATTCTCCCAAGGACCAGGAATTGGAAATGCCTTAAGGTGCGGGGCAATAGCTGCTAGGCAAATTGCTTTGAAAAACAAAGTTCCACTTATCGGGGTTAATCACTGTATTGCGCACCTTGAAATAGGCAGAAAACTTTGTAGTACGCTTGACCCAGTAATGCTTTACGCTTCAGGAGCAAACACACAGATTATTTGTTATGAAAATAATTATTATAGAGTATTTGGGGAAACACTTGATACAGGGATTGGTAATTTCTTAGACACATTCGGAAGAGAGCTGGGTTTGGGCTTTCCTGCGGGTCCAATTCTTGATAAAATGTATTTTGAAGGGAAAAAACTGATTGAACTTCCTTACACAGTAAAAGGAATGGGGAAAAATAAAAAAAGAAGATTTAGTATACTCCGCGCTCCACAACGCTTTTGCAATGCTAACCGAAGTAACCGAAAGAGCACTTGCGCACACAGAGAAAAAAGAAGTAATTCTTGGCGGAGGCGTGGGATGCTCAAAAGCATTACAAAAAATGGTTGGAAAAATGTGCGAAGAACGAGGAGCTACATTATTTATTCCTCCAAATTCAGTAATGGTGGATAATTCTGCAATGATAGGGTGGACAGGAATATTAATGCACAAAGCAGGATACAGAACAAATCCAAATAGTTCTAAAATACTGCCTAAGCAAAGAACGGATGATGTTAAAGTAAATTGGCGAAAAGACTAGAAAAAACTCTATTTTTAAAAATTAGCAAGTTTTTTATTCAAGAAAAACCAAATTAATCAAGTGATTTAATGATTCCGCTTGACATGATAGAAGCACTGCTTGAGAAATACGTTAAACAAAACTATGTAGTCTCACTTGGTACAGGAGCAAGCAACGAAGCATTCCTAAAAAAACTTGCTATTTATGTTGAAAATTCCAGTCTCAGAATAAGGATTGTTCCAACTTCCCACAGTATATCCTTACTTTGTTCTCAATTAAAAGTTCCAACAGTCTCGCTTGACGACGCTGAAATAGATTTAGCGTTTGATTTTGTCGACCAAGTAGACGAAGACTTTAATTATATTTCAAACGAAACCACTTCCTTAATACGCGACAAGATGATAGCGCAAGATGCGGCCGAAATGATTGTTATTTGCCATGAAAAAAGTTTTGTAAAAAGATTTAATTGTCCAATAAGCGCTGAAATAAGTTCGTTTGCCCCAAATAAAACACTCACAAGACTAATGAATTTGGGAGAAGTAACTCTCCGCGCGCAAAAAGGAAAACCAATAATGAGCGAAACAGGACACTATTTTGCTGACATTAAAGTTGACGAAATTTATTCGCTTGAAGACATTGATTACCAGGCAAAAGCAATCCCAGGAGTACTTGAAACAAGCCTCTTTATCGGGTATGCTGATAGAATCGTTTTATATGGAAATAATTTGACAGTAAAAAGCCGGCTAACTAATACTGAAGGGCAAAACCAATAACTCCCTAAAACCGCTAAAAGCAGGTATTAAAACTTTTCCAAAGGATATTTCTTTACCTAGTTGGTTCTGTTTAGTTTTCTGTCCATTGCAAGAACAATGGGCAAATACTTTCGTGAATCCAGCAAAAGCTAAAGCTTTTGCGGGGCAACGCAAAACATATGGTTTTGCTATACCTTAGCAAGGTTCTGCCACTGTAGATCAGCAGTTAGATCGCCTGACTCATAATCAGGAGGTCGGCGGTGCGATTCCGCCCAGTGGCATAAATATTTATACTTTAATAAATCTTATAGTGCGGTGGTTTAATGAAAAGTAAAGGAATTAATTTATTGCATAAAGTTTTTGTTGGTCTGACAGTTGCATTGCTTCTTGTTTTCCTTTATGGGTTAGTAAATGTTTTTGGTGGCTTGGCAAAGGAAGGGTCATTTGAGTTATTCGCTTCAAGAAGTATGTTATATTTCTTTGTTGGGTTTATTGTTTGTGGGATTATAACCGTTTTATTGAAGAAGAAGCTAAAGTAAATGGGCATCGCACTTTTTAGAGTTATGTCGCCCAGTGGCATGTGTAATATGGTGTGAATCTGACCTTTGCCTTTAAATATTGGCTAAAAGGCAGAGTCAATATGCACCAGATAAATAGAAATGAAAACAATCTTTTTTATTTTTTTTGTGATAGGAATTATTTATGGAAGCTGAGTTTGATTTTATTGCTGCTCAAGAATGGAAACAAACAGTTGGAAGAAAAGCGCCGCCGCTAAGGTCTTTTTTGAGTTATGAAGGCTTTTACAATTGGTTTGAAAGAAGGTTTGGATTAAAACTCCAAGATCCTTTTATCACTTTTTGTTATTTTGAAAATGAGAAAATCTCTGCTGACAATTTCATGAATGTCATTGAGCAAAAAGTAATTTCCAAGAGGTTAAGTCAGGAAATTGAAAATAAATTCGATTTGATAACTCAAGACGTGGGCTCCTTTGAGAAGCTTGCACAGGGACTTCTTGAGACAAGCAAGAAACTAAATGAAAACGGGTTACTGATTGCAAAAAGGTTTGAGTTGTTTTGCGATGCTTGGCGGAATTTCGCGCCAGCATATATTGCGCCTATTTTTTTGGAAAACATTTGCGAGAATGCTGTGATTGCAAATTATGAAAACAAAGAAGAAATGCGAACAAAACTTATGACACTTGTTTCATCAAATGTTAAAAGCGAATTTTTTAATGTTACGACTTCAGTTCATGCCAAAAACCCATTTTCAATGGAAAGTCAAAAATACATTGACTTGTTGAAAAAGCTTTCTCAAACAAGGGACTTTAGAAAAAACGCTTATGAAACTGCGTGGTACGAACTTTCAACACCTTTTTTTAAGGAACTTGAGGTAGCGACACACTTGGGGGAATATGTTCAATGGGTTTCGCCAGAAGAAATAAAAAAAAGACTCGGAGCACATAACTTAAAATCTGATTTCGGAAAACAATGTTTGGTTTATTCATTGCAAGGAAAAGCAAAAATTGCTTATTCTGAGGACTTTCTTTCCTTGCGTGACAAAATTCTTAATATCAAACCGCACATATCAGAAATTAGCGGGAGCATCGCTTTCAAAGGAAAGGCTATTGGAATGGTCAAGGTAATAATGCCAAATGACCCAAAAAGGATAAATCTTGGGGAAATCCTTGTCACAAAAATGACTACTCCAGATTTTGTGCCATTAATGTCCAAATGTGCAGCAATAGTAACTGATGAAGGTGGGGTAACATCTCATGCAGCAATAATAAGCCGCGAATTTAAAAAGCCCTGCATTGTCGGAACGCAATATGCTACGAAAATACTAAAAACGGGGGATATGGTTGAAGTTGATGCTGAAAAAGGAATAGTAAAAAAGCTTGCACATT
>JAPLVQ010000151.1:0-6589 GCA_026397035.1 Candidatus Iainarchaeum sp. | reverse complement strand
AAGCAATATTAAAGAGCAACATATGAGAGATAGCATTGCACCATAATGCTCGTTCCACCCAGTGGCATAAATCTTTTTGGTGCAATGCCGCTCGAGCGGCATTTAATTATTTTTGGGTAAGAACCGCGGCAAAAGTATATTTTTAATTACATCAGACTACCACTACGTGCGGAAGGCAAGGGTGCTTTTTTGATAAGGGGGCTTTTTTGTGCAAATGAAGTGGGCTGTTTTTCTAGTTGTAATGATTTTAATAAGCGGGTTTGTGCTTGCCGATGGAGTATCAAGCACTTCAGTATCAGGGTCAACTGTTTCGGGTGCTACGGAACAAGTAACTTGTTTGTTTAACAGCTCGGATGCGCAGGAATGCCACTCTGAATTTGGTTCGTGCACGGGTACTGGAAGCTGTGCTATTAATGTGAGCGGCGTGCTTGGGCAAAAAATTGAGTGGAAGAGTTCTTGTGGAGGTTATGCTTATTCTATTATTGACGGTACAAATGAAAATATAAAATTTGATTGCTCCTCAACACCAAGCGAACCGACTGTGCAGGAAATTCTAACAGAGCAGATAAAATGTGTTTTTAATAATTCAACTAATGCCACTGAAGAATGTTATTCTGATTATGGCAAATGCGATGGAAATCCAGCATGTGTTGTTGATGTAAAAGGTCAGAGCGGAAGTTCAGTTATATGGAAAAGTACTTGCGGCGGGTACGCATTTACTAAAATTGATGGTTCAAATGAATATGCTATCTTTGAGTGTGGAAGCACTCCAACAAATCCTCCTGTTTTAGCGGATGAAATTAGCGAAACAGTAAAATGTTTGTTTAATGACACACCACAAACGCACAAGTGTTACACTACAAGATTTTCTGACCGTCCGAATGAAGTCTGCAGCGGAACTGACAGCTGTACTGTTGGTGTTAAAGGAATTGCAGGAGAACAGTTAGTTTGGAAAAGTTCTTGCGGCGGATATGGGTACACCACCTTTGATGGCAAGACAAAATATGTGAAATTTGATTGTTTAAATCAGGTGTCAATAATTAGCGAAAAAGTAAAGTGCATATTTTCTGGTGCCAGTGGGGAGCAGAAATGCTACACACAGAAAAACACAATTACTAAAAATACTGCAACTAATTCAAATTCTACAAGTACAACAAGTACTTCTAGCAATTCAAGCTCTGCGAGCGCAATAGGTACTTCGAGCACAACAAATGTAGTAGCTCTTGTGCGCAATAGCACGTATTTGAATGAGGGAGGAGCATGCTCTGGAATAGGGAGTTGTGTTGCTGATGTGTCAGGAATACAAGGGCAAGAATTGAGCTGGACAAGTTCTTGTGGGGAAAATTTTACCACAACTGTTGACGGACAGGATGAAGCAATAAAGTTTGATTGTTCAAACAATGAGCAAATCATCAGCGAACAAGTAAAATGCCTTTTTGTTAACTCAACTGATTCAAGCCAAGCGTGCTACTCTGAGTATGGGTCCTGCAAAGGCAGTGAGTCCTGTGTTGCTGATGTAAAGGGACAGAAAAGCACTGGAGTAATTTGGAAGAGTTCCTGTGGGGGGTATGCATACACAACCATTGACGGTCAAACAGAGTATGCGAAGTTTGACTGCAGCGCAACTGAACCGCCAAAGCCTCCAGTTGTTAATTCAAAAGTATTGATTGAGGAATATAGTGACTTTTCGTGTCCTTATTGTGGACAATTTAATAAAAGTACAAAGCCTCTAATTGAAAAAGAATTTGGCAACAAGGTTAGTATTGTTTTCAAGCAATTCCCTCTGTCCTTCCACCAGTACGCGCAAAAAGCGGCAGAAGCTAGTGAATGCGCAAGAGACCAAGGGCAATTTGAGGATTACGCAAGTCTGCTTTTCACAAACCAGAAAACCCTTGACATAGATTCATTGAAGACCTTTGCTGCAAAGCTTGGGCTTGACACGGCAAAATTCAATACCTGTCTTGATAATGGAGATATGGTATCAAGAGTAAAAGATGATTATTCACAAGGAGTTGCAAAAGGAATAACCGGAACTCCAACTTTTATTATGGCAAATCATACTCTAGAAGGAGCTCAAACAATAGACGCTTTTAGAAAAGCAATTAATGAAGAGCTTTTAGGAGGAGGAATCCCATTAATAAGCGAAACTGTTGGATGCATCTTCAAAGGAGCAACAAGCGAGAATAAATGCTATGCAACAGACTACGAACAGTATCCTGAAGTATTCTGCAAAGGAAACAGCGACTGTAAAGTAGATGTAAAAGGGGCTAAAGGGAATATAATTGATTTCTACAGTTCATGCAACTCTAATGACAAATACTCCCACAAGATTAATTTAGATGGTCAAAATGAAATATTAACTTTTGATTGTACGGGAAACTAAAGTTACTTGGTGCAGTTGTATTGGTACCGAATGGAGATGTGTTCAAGCACCAGAAAAAGCCTGCCAAAATATAAACACTACTCCTAATTGTACTGGCTGTGCGATTTATCAAGACGGGGACAAATGCCTTCCAATTGGAACAAGACTATTTGGAGATGCTGAAATATTTTTAAATCCAGCGATAGACCGAGCGCCGATTGAAAAATCTCTCTTCTGTGAGATTGATAGTGTGCTTAAAGAACAGAAAAAAGATAATGAAGCTTGCCAGAACAACTATGAGTGTATATCAAACAGCTGTAATAGCGGTATTTGTGCAAATATCCAACAGCAATTAAATAAGCAAACAAATATGATACAACAGATAATGAATTGGCTATCAAGCATGTTTGGCTTTGGGAAAAAGTAAAACTTTTTCCTTTAGCTTTTTACACTTGTTGAATGAAAAAAAGCAGAAAAGTTTGGAAAAACGGATTACTCTAAATTACCCCTGGTTAAAATGAGGGGGTTTTTCGAAACACGGATTCGTTGTTATTTCACGTGCACCTGACGAAACACATTTTATATCTTGCAATTGTTTTTTGAAAAAATTAATTTTAGAACCGCTTTTATACAAAGATTTAAATACTTAGGTGTAATAATAGTGGTATAAAAATAATTTGGTCTTTTGAATGAAAAGTTTTTGGATTTTGTCTCTAGTTGCGTTGTTTTTTATTATTGAAAGTGTTTCTGCTGCATCGGTTCAGGTTGATTTGAACGGGCAATTTTATTACGGCGGGGCAGTAACCGTTTCAGGAACGATTTTGCCGGTAGCTGCTCATGATGTTAATATACTTATTATAGATGCAAATACGGGGGCGCAAATTGATAGAAATATTGCTACTAGCGATGTGAATGGAATTTTTAGAATAACTTACAACAATTTTGTCGCAAGTACTAACGGGATGAAAAGGGATTTTAACGGGTTTGCGACCGATTTGAACGCAAATGTGCTCTCAAAATTCTTTTTTACTATCGGAAACCAAGCGAGTTTGGATATTAATTTTGTTGGAAGCAAACCGCCGCTCACCATTGGAAGCGATTTAGTTGCAAATTTCTCCCCCAAAAATGCTTCAGGGGTTGGAGTTGATTTTAATTATATTTCTTTAAAGCTTTTGAACTCAAGCGGAATAGTAATTAAGGATGTTAATAATTTTGTGCCAAATTTTGGTGATTTAAATAGAACACCGGATTATAACTTTGGTACGTTAACTACTCCTGGAATATACACTATAATAGTAGACAATGGAGTAGCAAGTTTCAATGTTCCAGTGATAGCATTCAATTTGTTTGTCAATTCTTACAATGCAACAAGCGGCGAAGTTCAAAAAGATTTTTCTTCAGGAAGCGATGTTAATGTCAGAGTCTTATTGAGTACGACTGCCTCCACGGCTTTAGCTGGCGCAGTCTCAGGAACAATTGAAGGGCCAACAGGAACCTCAACAACTTTAAATTTTGTTCAAGTCGGAGGATATTATGAAGATAATATCCCCGGAAGTGTTTTTTCTTCGGAAGGAACTTACGTTGTCAGAGTTAATGCAAACGCTTTAAATTATAATCAAAAAACAGAGTACAGAATAAATGTAAGCAGTTACTCAATGAACTTAAAACCGCAAAAAAACGTTAATGCGGGCAAAAAAGAAAGAATGAAAGGGGTTTACAGTGCTTCTTCCCCGGTAATATTTGAAATAGGAATAACAAAATTAAGCGATAAATCAGAATTGAACGGGCTTGACTTGAATAATGCTTGTGACGAAAATAAATTATCTTTAGAAGTGTTCAAAACAGGTTCTTCAATTGGAGTGCAAGTGAATTTTGATTTGAATAATGTTGCAGATACTACTTGTGATATTAATTTCTCAACTCCTTCCACTTCTGGAGAATACTACTATAAAATAACCGGAAACGACTTGAATGTATCAAATTCAGCAAAGGATTTAATTGCGTCAACCGGATTAAAAGTACAAAATCAAGTAGTATTCTTTGATCCAGTTGATCCAAGTGCATACTTACAGGACCCTGCAAATTCTTGGCAGTTTAAGTTTTACACTGATCAGAATATTGGATTCAAACTGGTTACAATAGATTTGAATTTGGGTATTGATTCGAATGTCAGTGCGGTTAATTATGCAATAATAAGACAGGGATCTTCGCAAATAAAAATCGCTTCAACTTACTTTGATTACAATGTTGCTGCACAAATGCTTATTGTTAAGGGAAACGCGTTGACTGACAATAATGTTTCAGCTGGTTATGTTCCAATAGAGTTTTATGTAAATGTAGATGCTAATGTAAATTCATCAGATGCAAATAATATTTTAGGATTTGGCGGGTTCAAATATAAGAAAATGAATTTGAAAGTAGAACCATCCGACGTGAATTCATCCGCAAAAAATACTTCTTTTGGGCCCCCGTCATTCAAGGCTAGTGATGAAAATGTTTATTTAAAAGTTACTGCAAATACGGCTGGAGATACAGCAGTAAAGTATGCAAATGTTACTCTTTATTCATTGAAAAATGAAAATACCTGGCAGGATATTAATGTTGATACAATAAATGATTATTCTGACAATAATGGATTAATTACTAACACCAGTGGAATAGCAAGATTATATTTAGGTCAATTAGCTTCAGGAAATTATTTCGGTCAGGTAAAGGTACAGAACGGCAATGATGTTGATTATGCAGACTTATTTTTCATGGTAAAAAACTATTTCGTTTTCGCACAGCCAATGACACTAGATAATGGACAATGTGTGTTCTTGGACACAATCGGTTCGAATAATGATTTTAATATAGTGATAGTGGCAATGCTTCCTAATGGGGGGGCTGGAAATCCTGGCGATCCAGTAGATGATTACCTTCCAATCCAGAGTGATACAAAAATTTTCTTAATGAGTAAAGGGGAAGAATTTAAGGAACCGACCCAGTATTCACCAAGGGATATGAATATTGTTGATATTAACTGTATGGGTTTTATGGGTCCGCCTGATATGCTAAGCACATTTAAAGCACTAGCCCTTTCTCCACCGGCTAGCGGATGGACTTCAGGAAATTACAGGGTCTTAGTTCAGGGAACATCAGCAACATACGGTACCGAATCAGGTGATGGATTCTTTAGAGTACAGCCATTCAAGTTCAAATTGATTCCAGTAACTTTTGGCGGGGAAAGGGGAGGAGACAAAATGCTTCAGGCGTCTCCAGGCGGAACATTTGATATTAATGCTTTTTCAGACACAAATGTAACCCTAAGAGCGATAATGGTTGATGAAAAAACAATGCAGGATGTTAACTCTAATTTGAACTTCATTGGAAGTGCTGATGTTAATGAAGGACAAACGAGAGCAATATCAATAAAAATTCCTCCAATATCTTCAAGCGTTCAATTAGGCGAGTACCCTATAATCATTATTGCCCAGGATAGGGCTAATCCTGAAAACGTTGCTGAGCAAGAGATAAAGCTTGGCTTGAGTTTATTTATTTTGAGCACCCTGATGGTTGCTTTTATGAACAGGGAATCGTTATTAATGACGCAAGCAGCGGAATGTTACAAGGCGGGGGGCAAAATCCGCATTATTGCAATGGACACGTAGTAGTAGGAAGCATTCTTTATAACAGATGGATTTATAACGGCGGAACTGGAAGCAACTGGTCGGGAGACTATGACTTAAATCACTTAATGCTTATCAGTTCAACTGACCAAAACGTGTGGATAGATTATGATAATGACTGCAACTTTTTGAATGATACTAACAACAATCGACATGTTGGAGACTCAAATATAGGAACCTTGCTTCATTCAAACGGACAAATGGACGGGAATGGGATGCTAATATTTGATGTCTCTTCGACGAACATTAAGTACCTGAAAAATCCTTATGACTTTAATTTGTTAAGCTTATCAAGAGACAATTTTGTCGGACAGTTCCCGGTTGATGAAAATATTGGATTACCTGTAATGATAAAGAGTTCTTCAGGGACACCGCTTCCTGATGTTACTGTTATTGTAAACAGAGTATTGAAACTTCCATCCTTTGGAATTGGAAATCCTACTGAAATATCCACTGGATGGACAGCAGGGTCAGGAACAACAAACAGTTCAGGATATGCAAGAATGGCGCTTAATTTATCAACGCCAGGAACATACATGCTTGAAATAAGAGCAACAAG
>JAPLVQ010000098.1 GCA_026397035.1 Candidatus Iainarchaeum sp. | reverse complement strand
AAATTCACAAAAATTTTGTTTATCAATCACACAAACAAACCAATCAAAAAAAGAAATCAAAAACACGCGGAAGTGAGGGGTATTAATTCCGCTACTCCAACGCGAAAAAATCACTTTTTAAACATTATCGGACAACCTCTAATTAATCGCAAGATTTGGGGTTATTGTTATAATTAACTAAAATTTGTAATATTGTCATATTGATTATGGTTTAGGGTGTTTTTCATGTTTTTTGATTTGCATTTGCATTCACGGTTTAGTATTGACGCTTTATCCAAGCCTTCTACTATTGTCAAAGTGTGCAAGAAAAACAATCTCAGCTTTGCTTTAACGGATCACAATAATATGAACGCTTACTTTGGGAAGAGTAGTGCTGGAAAAAGTAGTATAAAGCACCTCGCTAGAAGTGAAAGTGTTTTTCTAATTCCGGCTGAAGAGATTAAAGTTTTTGAGGTAGTTGATAATAAAAAAGATAAAAATACGCTTAAGCATAAACCGAAAGTTGTCGGGGAGGTTATTGGCTATTTTTTGAATAAACCAATCACCCCCTCCACTTTTGAAGAGGTGCTTGATGAAATCAAATCTCAAGGCGCACTCTTGTCCTGTCCGCACCCGTTTGACTGGCTGAGAAAGAATTTCAAAGAGTTTCCAAAGCTTTGGAAAAAGTTTGACTGCATGGAAACGTATAATGCAAGAGCTTACTACAGTGGGTTGAATAAGAAAGCTCAAGAGTTCTCATTGAAAAACAATGTTGCAGGAAATATTGCCTGTCTTGGCGTGAGTGACGCGCACACTCCTCAAGAAATCGGAAACGGCTTGACGGAAATTAATGCGGTGGATGAGGAGGAATTCAGAAAAGAGATAAAGAAGTGCCGAACAAGAGTTGTCCCTTGGGCTAAAGCGAAGTTCTGGCATCATTTCCAGACACAGCTCGCGAAAAGGAATTGGATGAAAGCAAGGTAGTAAATAGATTGTGGATTAATTGGGTTAATTGTTTTAATTTAATAAATTGTTAATCTGGTAAATTATTTTAAATTAGCAGATTGTTTTTGATAATTTAAAGTTTTAAGCTTGAATTTGTTTGAAATTTAATATTTTTGGTAATGTGCATGGCTAATCCTGGAGTAAGAAAAAAGCTTCAAATAAAAAGGCTTTTCAATTACTCTAAAAATACTCACAAATTATTAGAACGTGCAAGAAAGTGTAATAGGAAGATTAGCGAAAAGTCTGTCAATTATAACCCCTCTGATTTCAATAAATCTGCAACTGAGCATATTTTCACAGCAAGGATAGGCAAGAAAACACGGGTTATAAAGATTGGGAAATATGAGCGGGCGGCAAGAGAGAATATGAATAGGCTGCTTTTTGCCCATAGAAGCGCGTTAAAAAAAGGAGTTATTAAGGGCTCAAAATATGAATTGGATTGCACGCCATTGTATCTTCATGCCGATAAGAATGTTAGTGTTCAAAGGGTTAAGAAAGGGGTAAGATTAGATTTATTGGAAGATTTCATTTTGTATAATTTAAATGATAATAGTTTGTGGAACAGAGAAATTGTTTTGTTTTTAAAAAAATATCCTAAAGTTGATTTCGAGAAGCTCGGAAGTGCATATGACGAACTTTGTAGAGACTTTAGCAAGATATTTGATATGCAGAAAAAGAATCCGCCTGATTTTAGACTCGATCTTGTCAGATCAAACATTTTTGTCCAAGAGGTAAACCCGAAAAACGGCAAAATTATCTTTTCCCTGATTGACCAGCTTCACTATGCCCTTGCAAAAAAGCTTTCTGAAAATTATGGGATGAAAGATTCTATAAAGCAGTGATTTTAAATTAAGTTTGATAGTGGTTTTGTTATGCTTTCAAGTCTTCGTCCTGCAATTAAGCCTTTTGCGAAGCTTCTTGCCAAGCCTTTTATTTTGCTGAAAGTTAGTCCTAATCTAATTTCAGTACTTGGTTTGGTGTTTGCAGTTATTGGAGCATTTTTTGTAATACACGAGCGGTGGCTTCTTGCTTTTGTTTTTTTCCTTCTTGCGCCTGTAATGGATTTGATTGATGGAGAAGTAGCGCGAGCTCTTAATAAGCGTTCTAATTGGGGGAATTATTT
>JAPLVQ010000094.1:668-3879 GCA_026397035.1 Candidatus Iainarchaeum sp. | reverse complement strand
TTTTTACAAATAGGAATTGTTTTTGGGGGATCATTTGACGAAGCGATTTATGCATTAGGACAAGCTATTGGAGCAACTTTCTTTATAACTGTAATTACAGATTATTATTATTCTAAATAAGAATGCATTATTAAATAATTGAAGATTAAAAAATTATTAGACATTAAAAGATTATTAGATGTTATAAAATTATTGGAGATTGTTAAATTGCAGAAGATTAAAACAGCGTATTGATTATTTCATTGGCATAAATTATTTTGTTGTTACACTAAAACAGTGAATTAGATGACTCGTCTCGTAAAGCTTTCCCTGAAAAACTTTAAATCGTTTAAGAAAGCAGAGATACCAATAACTAAAGGTTTTACGGCGATTGTGGGAAGCAATGGCTCCGGAAAAAGTAATATCCTTGATGCTCTTTTGTTTGTTCTTGGAATTACTTCGCTAAAAACTCTTCGTGCGGGAAAATTAACTGACTTAGTAAATAATGACGCAAGAGAAAGTTATGGTAAAGTGGATTTGATAATTAAAGACAATGACAAACAATATGAAATTAGCCGCATGGTAGATAAGCAAGGAAAAAGTGTTTATCGTCTTGATGGGAAAAGGACAACACTTAATGAAATAAGTTCATTACTAATGGAACTCGGGATTGATGTTGACGGGCATAACATAGTAACACAAGGAGATATTACAAAAATAATTGAAATGTCTCCGATTGAGCGTAGAGAAATAATTGATAATATTGCTGGACTTAGCGAGTTTGATGAAAAGAAAAATGAAGCGATTAAGGAACTGGACAAAGTTGATTCAAGAATAAAAGAAGCGACAATAATACTAAATGAAAGAAACACTTTTCTTTCTGAACTTGAAGAAGAAATGAAGGCAGCCAAAGAATTTAGCGAGCTTGAGACTGAAAAAAGCAGAACTAAAGCGACAATTCTTACCAAAGAACTTTATGCTCTCGAAAAAAAAGTTCTTGATGCAGATAATGAAATTGCAGAGCTTGAAAAACAAAAAGGATTGATTGAGGAACGGATTACACAGGCAAGAACCGGTCTTGATGAATCAAAAAAAGCTTCAGCAAGCCTTGCCACTCAAATGATCCGTGCTTCGGAAAGGACTTATTCAACAATAGGAAGGGAATTTGAAGAAAAGAAAGGAAAGTTACTGCTTGAGCAAAACAAGATTGATTCAAAGAATGAGCAAAAAACCAAAAATAATGAAAAAATTGAATTAAATAAAATAGCCCTTGTTTCACTTGAGAAAGAAAAGAACGAATTGAATCTAAAAATAGCTTCCTTCAAAAGCGAACTATTGGATGTTACTAATAATCTTAATGACTCTTTAAAGAAAAGAGAATCACTTGAAGCAAGCGTGAAATCAAAGAATTTGGAACTCCAAAAGGAAGAAGAAAAAGCTGATGAGTATTCAAGAGAAATTGATTCAAAAAAGAAAGATATTTTTGAGCTTGAAGTTAATTCAAGAAATCATGATAAACAAAAAATGTTTAACGAGAAAAAGCTTGTAGAACTACTGAGTGAAGAAAGTTTAATAATTGAAGAAATGGATGAAATTGAGGAAAAGAAAAACACAATTAAAGAGCACTTAAAAAAAGAACCGCACAAAAACGCAGGGCTTCTTGAGAATACCCTTATGGAGCTTCTTGAACAAAAGAATTTGTTCGGATCAAAAAGAAGTCATGAAGAGAAAGCGGTTTCTGAATTAAGAAAAGCAATTTCGCAGTGCCCTACTTGTGATTCTTCATTAAATGAAGACAAAAAACAGCTTCTTTTGCAGCAAAAAGAGGTTTTAATTCGTGAATATGCAAAAAGAGAGGCTGAGCATGCTGAATCGATTAGTCAAATCAAGAAAAGGCTTGAAGAAGAACGCGAAAGGATTACTCTTCTTAGCGGACTTAATGCAGAAATTGCTCATGAAGGGGATTTACTCAAAAAATATGAATTATTAAAAAACAAAATCACTAGCATTAAATCAGAAATTGAATCAAAGCAACCCCAGGAACAATCCTTAAAATTTGAGAAAATAACTAGTGAAATTTTGGAACTTGAATCAAAAAAGAAGGAAATTTGGGGAAAAATTACTCCAATGAGAAGTATGGATATTTTTAGCGAGTATTCTAGCGCCAGAGTTAAAGTAGAAGAACTGGTTGGAAGAAAGAGTTCAATTGATTCAGAAATTAAAGAATTAATCTTAAGAATTAAAGGAATTGAATCAAGAATTAATGAAACTTCAGCTGAGAATAACAATTTAGATGTTGAAACTGAAAAACTTCTTAAAGAAATTGCCTCAAAAGAGCGTGTTCTTGCGCAGATAAAAGAAAGTGTTATTGAAAAGGAAAAAGAACTCCTTGAAGCAAAGAAAAAGAATGCAATTCTTGCTGAAGAGAAAGAATATTCTGACAAAAAAATTGATAAATTAGAAAAAGAGATTTCAATTGAATATATTAAATTAAAAAAGCTTGAAGGAAGAATCACAGAATTCAGCATTGAAAAGAGTAAGCTTGGAGTAAGACAGGCAGACTTAACTGAAGAAAATAAAGCATTTACTGGAATAGAGCCTTTTTCATCAAAGAGTCTTGAAGAGTGCAGGGAAAGAATGATTTTTATTGAAAAAAGGCTTGGCGAGATTGGAGCAGTTAATATGAAGGCAATGGATAATTTTAACGAGCTAAAAAAGGAAGTTGATGATATACAACAAAAAGCGACAAAGCTTTCCGAAGAAAGGCTTGCAGTGCTTGACATGATTGATAAGATTGAAGTAAAAAGAACTTTAGTTTTCATGGATTGTTTTAGTGAAGTAAATAAGAATTTTCAGGATATTTTCTTCAAGTTTTTTAGTGGAGAGGGTAATTTGAGTCTTTCTGATCCATTAAAACCGCTTGAGTCCGGGCTTTTAGTTGATGCAAAACACAAGGCAGGCAAGTTAATTAATATTGATTCAATGAGCGGGGGAGAAAAGACCCTTACAGCACTTGCTTTTATGTTCTCAATTCAATTATATCATCCTGCTCCGTTCTATGCTTTTGATGAAGCCGATGCCGCACTTGACAAGGAAAATTCGCTCAAAATGAGTAATCTAATTGAAAAAATTGCTGAAAAAAGCCAGTTTATTGCAATAACCCATAATGATGTTATTACTAAAAAGGCTCACCAAATAATTGGGGTTGCTAGAGGAAAAGATGATAGTTCTG
>JAPLVQ010000094.1:0-616 GCA_026397035.1 Candidatus Iainarchaeum sp. | reverse complement strand
GATAGTTCTGTAATCGGTTTAAAACTTAAGAATACAAAAGATGAAGAACTAATCAGCGCAAATAATAACGCACAATTTGACAAAAACGATGCGGCGTAAATCGCCTAAAAAAAGAATTTGCAAAAATCGCTTAACAATACTACTTCTTGTAATAGAACCTGCGAATAATTTTCTTTCTTTTTGCTTTTTCTTTTTCTTCTAAGACCTCTTCTTCCTTAATTAGCTCTTCAGTTCCTTTTATCTGGTCCTTTCCACCCCTTGTAGGATGCAAGACAGCTTTGATCCCAGAAATCTCTTCAAGAACCTGCTTCTTGTGTTTTTCAAAATCTTCTTGAATAATTAATCCCTGCTTATAGTGCTTATTTAAGTCGGTAAGTCCCCTTTCAAGCGCCCTTTTTTTCGCACGCAAGTCATCAAGGCTGAAAATTGATTTTTTTCTTGGAGAATTCAAAACAAGGGATTCCTTAGGGATATTCTTTACAAAAGAAGAATGGGTTTTATTTAAACCAGAAGGATTACTTTCACATTTTTCATTTTCATTTAATTCAGACTGATAATTCTTTTTTATTAAAAAGTATTCAGAAGCGGAAACCTTCTTTTTTGATAATGCTTTATC
>JAPLVQ010000125.1:12030-18361 GCA_026397035.1 Candidatus Iainarchaeum sp. | reverse complement strand
GGAACTTCAATCATTGAACCTATTGTGTAATGAATTTTTTTTTTTTTTTCAGTTTCAACAGCTAGTTTTCTAGTTATTTCAGCTAGAGGAGAATATTCTTTCACGTTACCAACAATTGGTATTTCAATTTCTGTTAAAGCTTTAACTCCCTTAGCAGAAACTGCTAAAGCCGCATTAAAGATTGCGCGAACCTGCATTTCCATTATTTCAGGATATATTACAGCTAAACGGCACCCTCTAAATCCAAGCATTGGGTTGAATTCATGTAAGGACGCTATTGTATCAACAATATCCTTTGGAGTTACTCCAAGTTCAGAAGCAATTTCCTCAATTTCTTTCTTTTGCTCTTCGCGAGGCAAGAACTCGTGTAAAGGTGGATCAAGCATTCTAATTATTACTGGCAAACCATCCATCGCTTTAAATATTCCTTCAAAATCTTCCTGTTGGAAGGGTTCAATTTTAGCTAAAGCCCTTCTTCTTCCCTTCTCGTCTTTAGCAAGAATCATTTCTCTTACAGCTTTGATTCTTGTTGCTTCAAAGAACATGTGTTCGGTTCGAACTAACCCAATTCCTTCAGCACCAAACTTTCTAGCAAGTTCCGCATCTTTTGGAGTGTCAGCGTTTGTTCTAACTTTTAGTGTTCTCATTGAATCAGCCCACTTCATTAAAGTAGCAAAATCTCCAGAGAGAGTTGGTTCTACAACAGGAACTGCGCCAATTATTACATGACCTGTGGAACCATTTAGAGAAATTGTGTCCCCTTCCTTAACAACTGTGCCTTTACAAGTGAACATTTTTTTCTTTTCTTCCATTACGATTTCGTCGCATCCGGAAACACAGCACTTACCCATTCCGCGCGCAACTACCGCAGCGTGAGAAGTCATTCCACCGCGAGCAGTTAAAATACCAACAGCAGAATTCATTCCTTCAATATCTTCAGGAGAAGTTTCAAGTCGTGCTAAAATAACTTTTTCTCCTCTCTCTGCCCACATTTTTGCATCTTCTGCGTTAAAAACAACTTTACCAACAGCTGCTCCAGGAGAAGCTGGTAAACCAGTAGTTAGAGCAACATATTTGTGCTTTGGGTCAAACTGCTTGTGTAATAATTGATCCAAAGAACCAGGTTCAACACGAAGAACAGCATCTTCTTTTGAAATTACTCCTTCTTTCTCCATATCAACCGCAATTTTTACAGCAGCGTGAGCGGTTCTCTTACCGTTTCTTGTTTGAAGCATATAGAGTTTCTCGTGTTCTATTGTGAACTCAAAATCCTGCATATCCTTATACGCTTTTTCTAATTTTGCGCGAATCTCTACAAGTTCAGCGTGAACTTTTGGTAAATTATTTTTCAATTCATCAATTTTCTTTGGTGTCCTAATACCTGCAACAACATCTTCCCCTTGGGCGTTCATTAAGAACTCTCCGTAAAACTTATCCTCTCCAGTAGAAGGGTTTCTAGTGAAAGCAACTCCAGTACCAGAGTCATCCCCCATGTTACCAAAAACCATTTCCTGTACATTTACAGCAGTACCCCAATCATTAGGAACGTGATTTAATCTTCTGTAAATAATTGCTCTATCATTATTCCAAGACCTAAACACTGCGTCTCTTGAGCGTTTTAATTGTTCAATTGGGTCCTGTGGGAAATCCTCTTTAGTTTCCTTCTTGTACAATTCCTTAAACTTAACAACTAACTCTTTTAGCATAGGAGTAGTCATTTGAGTATCAAATTTGATTTTGTTTGCGTGCTTAATTTCATCCATTATGTGTTCGAATTTCATTCTGTCAATTTCCATTACAACGTCACCAAACATTGTAATAAATCTTCTATACGAATCGTAAGCAAATCTTTCATTTTTTGTAGCTTTTGCAATTCCTTCAACAACAACATCATTCATACCCAAATTCAAAATAGTATCCATCATTCCAGGCATGGAAGCAGGAGCCCCGCTTCTAACAGAAACTAATAAAGCGTTCTTTGGGTCGCCGAACTTCTTCTTAGTTTTAGCTTCTAACTTAGCAATAGCTGCATGCATCTGCGAATCAAGCTCGCTAGGATGCTTTCTTCCATGATCATAATAATACTTACAAACATCAGTCGTAATAATGAACCCATAAGGAACAGGCAGATTATGTTTAGTCATATCCGCTAAAAAACATCCCTTTCCACCAAGAAGCATCTTCATGCTCTTGTCTCCCTCTTCAAACATGTACACGTATTTCTCATTAGCCACAAAATCAACTCCCTTAAAACTCACCGACTGAAACAAACAGGAAAAAAAGGTTAATAAAGGTAAGTAAAAGGGCTTGGAAAAATAGAAAAGACTAAAAAAACCAAGAAGCGCAGTTTAGTTTCTGAAATATTACTTTACAACCCTAAAAAGAGCTTCATAACCCCAAGAAGAACTTCAAACCATACTCAAAAATAAAAGAAAGTACCATGAAAAGTACTGCAAAAGCCAAAATGAACCAAGAGGTTTTGTTTCTATTAAAATGAACCCACCCAATTGGAAGAGAAAATATCAAAAAGAAAGTGAACACTGCCAATAATACACTTAACACAGTAGATACAATATATAATGGATTTTGGATTGGATAACCTGAAAGTAAACTTGGAACCAATACTAATAAAGTGAAAATTACGGTAAAGATTACTGCTGCAATTAAGTTCCAAAAAAGAACCGTAAAAATATACTGCTTAATTGTGAATTGATTATTTTGCGGCTCTTTTGCCTTCGAAAACCTTGTATTTACTTTCAAAACATAAGACAAAATAAAGAACCCGATTAATGTAACAAAATTCACCAAGCCAAAAAGCGCAAACTTCTTTAAATCAGGAGAATCTTTTCTGAAAACAAAAAATCCTGCAACAACGCTTGCAAGGCAGGAAATTATTATGAAAAGAACTACTCCAACAACAGCATTATTCTTTGAAATAAACTCTAATGAAGACACCCCTGCAGGAACAGAAGTATTCAGCCACAAATCAGCCGAAAGATACTTTGAAGGAACAGTAAACTCAATCTTTGTTAAATTAAGAGAAGGAATGCTTTCCTTTTGATTGAAAAATTCTCTCTCAATATCAGTTTTCGGACGGTAATAATTTGCCACTAAATAACTCACCTTAGCCTGCTGGGCGATTTCAGGATAAAATTCAGGCGTAACAAAAGAAGCAACATACATTTTTACAGGAATTGATGCACTCCCATAAACGCTGGTCAACCTCAAAGGAAAGAAAATTTTAGTAGTTGGAAATTTAACAAAAACCGAGAGCATCTTTCTTGAAGCTCTATAATAATTCCCTTCAGAATTAGCTGCCACCGTGCTAGCATACTCATTCAAATCAGAAATCCAAGTAACAACAAAAGAATAATCCTTGCCCACATACTCATTCAAAACTGATTTAGATTCTTCAGGCAGAGTTGCACCCTTCAAAGCAACATAATCATACAAAGCACTGCCATTACTAGCAGTAACAAGCTGGGTAGTGACTCCGTTTTTAATTATTGATTCATAAACATTAACCCCGCCCGGAAAACCAGTATCTTTACTATTAATTTGGTCTTCCTCCAGCGCATACATTACAGTGGCGCTGCCAAGCATAATAAATGCTGGAACCGGATAAATCTGGGTTAATCGCATTATCAAAAAATTATCTGAAAAAGCCCTGGAAATTTTTTGCTTAAAATCAGTCGTGTAAAAACTCGGAATAGAATCAGAAACATTAATCACAGTTTTTTCAGGAGCGGCAGGAACAGGAAAAATCCAAACAGCCTCACTTCCGCTGGGATCAAACCCAACGCTAAGAAGCATATTCTCATAACCGTCCTCATAATTAATCATTGCAATTTGCTCTTTCTCTGGATTAAGACTCCACCCCTCAGGAAGACGCATAGTCATCATACCATCAGAAAAAACAGGCAAAGCGAGAAGAACAACTAAAAGAACAAGAAACAAAACCGAAACGAACTTTCTCATGCTAACAAGAGGATTAATCCCCTATAAATAACTTGCCTTATTGTTCGCCAAGTATTGGAAAAAGGAATTAATTACTACTAAATATTATACTAAGCTCAACTCAAGGATCAAGGCCAAGACGCCTGAAAACGTATGAAGCGTCTTTTCCTTCAAGTTCTTTCTCAACTTTCTTTCTTTGGCTTTTGCTCAAAGCGTTCTTCGGACTCTTTAGTTTTGCCAACGCCTTCCAAAGCTCATCCTTAGGCTCTTTCTCTACTTCCATCCGACCGTAAATCTCAATGAATTTGTTAATCGCAGCACTCTTATCAGGCAAATCATACTTCGCCTTAACCACATTAATTACTTTATTTGAATAAGGAGCTAAAATTACCCTTGCATCAACCATATACACACCAAATACACTTAGAGTGTATGTTAATAAAAAGGTTCCTTTAACAGTTTGCCGATATGAATTTAAAGAAATTAGAGTTAGTGTTTTTTCCTTTTATCCAAAAACTCCCTTACTTTTTGAGGTTTTCTTGCTGCAAAGACACTTACTTCTCCTTTTCGCACACCCTCAACAAACGCAGCAGCTTCCTCCGGACTAACTGACCGAGGCAGCATCAGTTTAAGATCAAACTCTCTTTCTTTTACACAAAGCCCCCTTTGTTCACCAACATGACATTTAATGTCATACGGCAGGAGCAATCTTTGCAAGTACGCCCCTGTGCGCACCCCAACTTTGACACACGCCCTCGAATGGATTCCATAAGCCCTGATTATCAAATTTGGCGCAAAGCCTTTTTTGTAAAACTTGTGAAAAATACCCCACGCATTCTGCAAATCCTGACCCGAGTAAGTATTGTACACAAGCCCAATTTTATTCAGCGCTTTAAAAGCTTCAAAAAAATCCTGGAAAAGCTGCTTAGTAACACTTGTTTGCATATTCGTCAATTTGGGCGGCGACATATGGATAACAACAAACGCTGTGTCTTGATTTTTTGCAGCAAATCCCATTTGCTTAATCCACTGCCTGCACTTCTTTTCTCCGACAGGTGTCTCCAGCTCAATCCCATGAGCATAAAAAGGATAAACCAAAATATCAATTTGTTTAATTGGAACGGAAGGACTTTTTGAACTTGAATTATTCACTAAATTAGCATCAGCCATTAATAATTCACTTTAGAATAATACACCCAATAACAATTTAAGCATAAAGGAGATAGTTATTTTGAAATGGCTAATAATATTTGCATATTTGGGGCAAGTACCGCTTTTGGTTACGGGGATAATGAGAAAGGCGGGTGGGCGGAGAGATTGAAACTCTGTTTACGCGAAAAAGGAAAAGGAATTGTTTTTAATTTAGGAATAAGCGGGCAAACTACTAAAGATGTTCTAAAGAGAATTGAAAACGAATCCGCGCCAAGAAAACCAAAAGTAATTATAATCCAAGTCGGAGATAATGACGCAATTTTCTTAAAAAAAGAAAACAAGAACAAAGTTCCTTTAGAAGAGTTTTCAAAGAACTTAACAGAGCTATTGAAGAAAGCAAAAGTTATTACAAAAAATGTTGTTGTTTTGAGTACGAAAAAGGTTCTTGAAGAAAAAATGTGCCCAGCCCCTTGGGACAAAAATGTTTACTATTATAATAAAGAAATGGAGAAGTACGCCAGCGAGATAAAGCGCGAAACGGAAAAACACGCATGCGAATATGTTGACATATTAAATTTGCTCGAAGAAAAAGATTACTTTGACGGCTTACACCCAAACTACAGCGGGCATGATAAAATATTTGAGAAAGTAAAGCAGAAGTTAGAAGAAAAGAAATTTGTTTAACAAACGAAATTCCTAAAAAGAATTCAAAAACAATTACTTCTTCGCAATCTTCCAAAACGCACCAAAGTACTTCTGGAAACTCTTTCTCACAACTTCGCTTTCAATTAGAAATGCAAGGGGTTCTTCCATCCAAACAACAAGAAGAGTTTTGTTGCGATAAATAAAAATCTGCATATCCGTCATGAGGTAATTTGGCAAGTACTTTATTTCGGAATTAATTTTAGTGTCGGGAATAATTTTCGGTTTAATATCCTCGTTTGCAAGCATCATTAACTTAATTCCTTTCGCAACTCTCCTCTGGTGGTGTTTAATGAAATACCTTATTTGTTCAGGCAAGTTCTCAACATACCTTGCTCCAAGAACATAATACTCCTCTCCGGAATTTAATTCATCAAGCATTCCTTTGAGAAGATTTGTTACCGCTTTAAACCCGTTAAAAACGGTCGCCTGCGTCCCCATGCTTGAATTAATTTGTTTTTGAAGCTGGGGAAGAATACCCTCAACCGCGAGTTTCTTTTCCTCCAAACGATTCTTTTCT